>CAMWOF010000013.1 GCA_947175805.1 uncultured Clostridiaceae bacterium | reverse complement strand
GTGTACATGAAGACATTCCCCTATGGGGACAGGATATCATGGCAGAAAGGAACATAGGAGATGGAATTACAGCAAAAGGATATTAAAAAGCGTTTATTCGATTTGCAGGATATAGAATATAAGGAGTTCCAAACCAAGCTGATGCCTACTGTCGAGGGAGACAGGGTGATTGGCGTGCGCACCCCTGACCTTCGGCGGCTGGCAAAGGAGTTAAAGGGGACAGAGGAGGCAGAGGCATTTTTGCGAGATTTACCGCACCTGTATTATGAAGAAAACAATCTCCATGGGTTTCTGCTGGAGTATATTAAGGATTATGATGCCTGTGTGCAGGCGGTGGATGCTTTTCTGCCCTATGTAGATAACTGGGCAACCTGTGACACCATGTCCCCAAAGGTATTTAAAAAGCACTTGCCGGAGCTTTTAGAACAGATACGGGTGTGGATGGCGTCTGAGCATACCTATACGGTCAGGTATGGCATTGGTATGTTGATGCGGTACTATCTGGAGGATGCCTTCCGGCCGGAATATCTGCAATGGGTGTCGGAGGTGCAGTCAGACGAGTACTATATCAATATGATGGTGGCATGGTATTTTGCAACGGCGCTGGCAAAGCAGTATGACGCGGCGATTCTTTATGTGCAGGAGAAGCGTTTGCCGTTGTGGATTCACAATAAGACCATTCAGAAGGCTTGTGAGAGCTATCGCATAGATGATAGCCGGAAGGCGTATCTGAGATCCTTGAGGCTGAAGCAGCAGAAGGATAGTGCGAAGTAATGCGCTGTTCTAAGGGATGCATTTGCGCATGGAACAAAACAGACTTATACTGGGAATTGCTGATGTAAAGCTGGCAGTGATCCATGATGATTAGATGGTCACGGATGGCACGCACATAATCCCAGTTCACAAGGCAGCCCTGGTGAATCTGGATAAACTGTTTTGGATTCAGTTCCCGCTTTAGCTGCTTAATTGTGTGATAGGAATGATAGCAAAAAGTCGTCGTGTAAATGTTTAGGAGATTGCGGTATTTTTCTAGATACATAATATCCTTTGTCAGTACATAAAAGGGCTGTCCGTCCCGCTTGATAAGAAGGGAGTTGGAATTGTTCGGCACCTGCATTTGCAGATAGAGCACAGGAAGCAGTTGATTCAACAGTTCCTCCAGGTCAGAAAATAAAACCGGCTTCAGCAAAAAACCGCTGGCGGCATTTTTGCAGGCATCATAAGCGTGCTGGGAATCTGCGCTGGCAAAAATGATAGGGGTGGACAGCTTCATATCATAGAGCTGCTTAGATACAGTGCCCTCAGGACAGTCAATGGATATAATGGCAAGAGAGAGTGTGCTGGCGGATAGCGCCTCCAAAAATTCATCGGTATCCTTATATATCTTCAATTCAAACAGGATGCCATATTTCTTCATATAGACAGTCAGATTGCGGCGCAGCATATTAATATGAAAATCGTCGCTGTCAACAATTGCAATTGTATATTCAAACATGATATTTCCTCCTCGTGGCTTATTGATAATTTACACTTTACAGTTTACAAGGCATTGCCTGAAGCGCACAAAACGCAATGCGAATGAAAGATACAAAAATGTATGAAAAAATTGTAGCCGTTTGGAAAGTAAAAAAGCAATACGTTTTACATAAAACGTCAAAAAAAAGGATATGCAACTTTTTGTTGCATATCCTAAATATTTAGTTGCATTTATAAACCTTGTAAATCGTCCTCAAATATGCCTGAATATCCTCAACCTATTGCAATTTTCCCCCAAATGTTGGAATATCTGATAGCAGGAAGCAATGCAGGTTGTTCGCACGTCGTTCACACGGTCAGCCATTAGAGCTTCGCCAATGTCTGGAGTGCGTTTTGCCTGATAATTGGTTTATAGTGTTCCTGCAGGTAATACGGCATTGCATAGGAGGTTTTCATCCTGTCGCCATATTCGCCAAGTATATTACATACGCGGGTAAATACATCTTTGTTGTTCGTGCTGCTCAAAACCAGATAGAACTGGTTATCAGACGGATTTTTGTACAAAGAGTTTTCTCCGTTGTACAGTGTTTCCGTTAATTCTGCTACGGTGCCTATCTCCGACAGGGAGCGGAACCGATAAATTCGGAAAGCGTTTTCTGCATTGGCTTTCTGCTGTTTTGACTTTGCAAGCTGTTCCTTTGTTGTTTTCATCATTTCAGGAATGGCAGAAACGCCATCTTCTCCTATTGTGGATAATTCTTTTTCCAGATTGGCGGAAACATCTCCGACCAGATTACGGATATTATCCAGCATAGCAGTGGTGTCATCTATGAAGGATTCCAAATCGTCATCAAGCTCTTCATCATCTACCTCAATCGGCGGATGTGAGAAGCTGGAAAACCGGGTATCTAATTCCTCAGGATCCTCAACCTTTGTGATAATCAGAATCAGACAGTCCCTAGAGACCGGAATTGCTTCTACCATCAATGGGATATTATCAGCTTCAAAGCCTAATTCAGCCGATGCCTTCTGCATCATTTCGCTGAATAATGCCTTAGCCTTGTCTGTACCGTAAGCCAGTTCATTTAACAGAAGCTGTTTATCAGCTAAATCTGCTTTGTTCAGTGTACAACGAATTTTATTTTCACTAATTCTTTCAAGTTTCATTTAGGATCATCTCCTTACTTATTAGTGTATCCTGCATGGCTGCAGGGGCAAGCTTGAAAAGATGTATATTACCTTGCTTATAGTTTATCACAATTTTTGAACATGTAAAGTCAAATTGTGTCGAAAACGGAACTATAATTAAATATTAATAAAAATTTTATTTCCTTTATCGACTTCAAAACGACACTGTCAGTGTGTTAGGAGCAGATTCCCCTGGAAACAAGTACCAGTCGCCTGACAGTGCAGGGCAGGGAAATAAATTTTTATAAAGGGTCGGTCCTTCGCGATGCCGTGCATTTCCTGACAGTATATGCTTATATGCAGTGCGGTGGACTAAAATGCAATGCACCTGAATTGTCTATATATCACAATATGCGCTTATTTGTCAAATGCTTTTGTGAATTTGATACAATAAAGTGCAATCAGCCGCTGTTTCGGTGTTTTTTCCTTAGCGGATTCTATGGCATTGCATATACCTGCAAAAAATAATAGAAAGGGGTGATAGCTCGTACAAAAAAATTGTCTCTTGTTTTATCTGTACAGTATAGCTTTGTGCAGGTTCTAAATGCGCAGTCGCGGGACCGGAAACCGGTGATTGCAATTTTCTGATTGGACAAAATCACACAGGTACATGGAGAGTCCGCTAAGGCAATTTCCTTAATTTTTTTAAAGAAACGCTTAGCGGGCTCTTTCTTTGCATAACTTCCCTATGTATAGCATACGTTAGAAGATATAAAAATATGATAACAGATATTTGGAGCCCTGCTCATTTTTTCCATAAAAAATCGTTTTTAAATTTATTGTCCGCTGCGCAGATAGCTGTCAATTCCGGTGGCAATGGACAATGCAATTTTATTTTGATAGCTGTCTGTGGTTAGGAGCTCCGCTTCCTCCGGGTTGGACAAAAAACCACATTCCACAATGACCACGGGGCAGCTGCTGTTTTTTAAAATATAATAGTTGTCGTTTGCTTTTGCCAGTCTTTTGTTTTCTGGATCGGATATTTTAACCAGAGCCTTTTGTAAATACTCAGCCAGGGATTTTCCCTCGGCAGACTGATGATAGTAGAAGCATTGGGCGCCGTGCACCTGCTGGTCGGGATAGCTGTTCTGGTGAATACTGATAACGAAATCCACCTGCTGCTGTTCCATGATATCTATGCGCGCATTCAAATCGGCTGTTTTTTTGTTGGAGGCGCCGGCATCGCCGAGCATACAGTCCGTGGTACGCGTAAAAATAACTGTATAGCCGTTTCCGCGGAGATAGGCGCCGAGTTTTTTGGATATCTGCAAATTAATATCCTTTTCCAGGCTATCGTTAATCCCGATTTTTCCGGGGTCAGCGCCGCCATGTCCCGGATCAATGACGACAATTTTGCCGATTCCGGCACCGGTGGGAAGTAAATTTTGATAATAGGCAGCCAGGCCTCCGGCGAGCAGAATACTCCCCAATATAATAAATAACAAATTGCGTTTTTTTGTATGCAAAAGAGAATCTCCTTTTTTTATTGATTCTATGCATTTTTTTTCATAAATATTATTTGATTGTCTGGATTTTGGGTGATATACTAGTTACACTGGCATAAATGCGCTGCATCGGGTCAAAAGCAGATAGCAATCCGCAGCATCATTAGTAAACAAAATATAAAGGTAAAATAATGGAAACAAGAATTATAAAATGTGATACAGAAGCCTTTCAGCCCGAATGTGTCCGAGAGGCGGCTGCCTGCCTCCATGCAGGCGGATTGGTGGCGTTTCCTACGGAGACGGTATATGGTCTGGGTGGGGACGGCTTAAATCCCGAGGCTGCGGGAAAAATATATGCGGCGAAGGGCAGACCCTCGGACAATCCACTCATTTTGCATATTGCTGAAAAGGACAGCGTGAATATGGTGGCAGAGGAAGTGAGTGACAAAGCCTGGCTGCTGATGGAGCGGTTTTGGCCGGGTCCGCTGACTCTTGTGCTGAAGAAGAAGCCAACGGTTCCTGCCGAAACAACGGGCGGCTTAAATACGGTGGCTGTGCGCATGCCATCCCATCCGGTGGCGCTGGAGTTAATCCGGCAGTCCGGGGTCTGTGTTGCGGCGCCGAGCGCCAATGCATCGGGCAGACCAAGTCCCTCAAAGGCTTCCCATGTGTATGAGGATTTAAAAGGGAAGATTGATTATATATTGGACGGCGGAAGCGTGGATATCGGCATCGAATCCACCATTGTTGACATGACGGGAACGGTGCCTGCCATATTAAGGCCGGGGTATATTACACCGGAGCAGATAGAAGCAGCTATTGGCAAGGTGGAATTTGACCCTGCGGTTTTTTCTGCCGCAACCGATATCAAACCGAAAGCGCCGGGCATGAAATATACCCATTATGCGCCAAAGGGGACATTGAGTATTGTGGAGGGTGACAGGGAAGCGGTTGTGCGCCGGATTTGTGCGATGGTAGAGGAGAAGCAGGCGGCGGGCTACAAGGTGGGCGTGCTTGCTGCCAGGGAGACGGCAGATAGATACCGGGCGGATACCGTGCTCACCATAGGGTGCAGAGCGGAGCCTGTAACAATGGCGGCAAGGCTTTATGCCTGCCTTCGCGAGTTTGATGAGGAAGGAACAGAGTTTATGTACTCGGAAGCCTTCGGCGGCGACAGCCTGGGAAATGCGATTATGAACCGGCTTTTAAAGGCGGCGGGGCACCGTGTGATATATGCAGAAAAAAAGCCAGCGGAGGGTTTGTCCTGCAGAGAGCAGTAAGGTAAGCTCTCCTCGAAGCCAGAAATTCGCAGCGAAACAAAATACAAGAAGGAGGACACCATAATGATAGGTTTAGGATGTGACCATGGAGGTTATGCTCTGAAGGAGGAACTTAAGCGGCATTTAGAGGAGGCGGGAATTGCCTGTATGGATTTTGGCTGTGACAGCCAGGAATCGGTGGATTATCCTGTCTATGCCGAGAAGGTGGCGCGGGCAGTGGCTTCCGGTGAGTGCAGTGAGGGGATTTTGATTTGCGGAACCGGCATCGGCATGTGTATTGCAGCAAATAAAATACCCGGTGTGCGTGCGGCGCTCTGCCATGACTGCTTCAGCGCGCAGGCAACGAAGGAGCACAATAATGCCAATATCCTTACCATGGGTGCAAGGGTTATAGGACCGGGACTGGCGTTAAAGATTGCAGATACTTTTTTGAAAACGCCATTTTCCCAGGATGAGAGGCATATACGCAGAATTGCCATGATTGACGGCCTTGAGGGGAAAGAATAATAAATGCGTCTATAAAAAAATGTATAAATTTGGATAGAATTTATAGACCATTTGACAAAATAATGATATAATTGACGATATTGTGGAGATTTGTCTATGAAAAATAAATTAAAAGTTGTGGAAGCCCTGAGCATGGTGGTGCAAATCGGATTGAATATGCTTGTTTCTATATTCCTTTGTCTGGCAGTGGGCTTATATATAGACAAACATTTTGGTACTAGCCTGACAATATTTTTTTTGGTGTTCGGCATTATCAGCGGATATTGCGGGGCCTATTCTACGTTTAAGACGCTAATCGAAAGGAGCACAAAAGACGCAGATGCCCTTTATGCCGAGCTTGACATATCGGAGGATGATGGTTTTGAAGACGATGAAGCGGAAGCTGTGGGAGATGAACAGCGCCCTTAGGGATTTATATGTAGGGCTTACAATCTATTTTGTTCTGGCGTCTCTTGTGGGAGTCTTCGTTGTGGAGGATAAGGCGGGCTTTCTCACAGGATTGCTGTTTGGCGTGCTTGTTTCCTTCGGGCTGGTGTACCATATGTACAGAACCCTTGACAGGGGGCTGGATATGGAGACAAAGGATGCGGAAAAATACATTTTATCGCAGTCTTCTTTTCGGTTATTCATGATGCTGGTGGCGGCTTATATCGGATTGTTCGTGGAGTTTCTGAGTTTTCCGGGGGTTGTGCTGGGCTTGTTTGGAATTAAAGTTTCAGCGCTTATGCAGCCGTTGGTGTCTATTAATATAACAAACAAAATATTCAGGGAAGGAGGGTGAATATATGGAATATGCTTTAGCCAATATTGGTGTGCATCTAACCCGTATTGGTGGTACAAGGCTGTTGGCAGAGGAAGAAGAGGTTGACTTTTTCATCCATAAGCTGGTGAAGATGCCGTTTAAGTTTCTGGGGCAGGATGTCTATCTGACAACGACGCATGTCTGTATGTTAATTGTGATAGCGGCAATACTGATATTTGCGTTGGTGGCAAGACATAAGATTATGAATTCGGAGGAAATTCCGGGTGGTTTCCAGAATGTGCTGGAACTGGCAGTGGAAGCGCTTAGCAATTTTGTAAATGGTTCCATGGGGGAGCATGGGAAAAAATACGTTAATTATGTAGGTACTCTTATTTTGTATATTTTCCTTTGTAATACCTCGGGGCTGTTTGGACTGAGGCCGCCCACGGCGGATTATGGCACCACATTTTGTCTGGCGATTATCACTGTGACGATGATTCAGTACAACAATATTAAGTACAACAAGTTTGGTGCGATTACCAGTTTGTTTGAGCCGCTTCCGGTTTTGTTTCCAAGTAATCTGATTGGAGAGTTTTCGAGTTTGATTTCTCTATCACTCCGTCTATTTGGTAACATTTTGGCAGGTACGGTTATGATAGCGCTGTATTATAATCTGCTGCCGGTTATAGCAACTATTGCGATTCCAAGCTTTTTACATGCGTATCTGGATTTCTTTTCCGGAGCGATTCAGGCGTATGTGTTTACCATGCTGACAATGGTATTCATCACACAGAAGATAGAGGGTTAGGGATTGCGTAATAGAGTGTTTATAAGAAATTTATTTTAATGGAGGACGAAATTATGAGTAATATTACAAACGAAGGTTTAATTTTGGCTTGTTCTGCAATTGGTGCAGGTCTTGCATTGATTGCCGGTATTGGACCTGGTATTGGTCAGGGTATTGCAGCCGGCCATGGTGCAGCAGCAGTAGGAAGAAACCCTGGCGCAAAGGGTGATATCATGAGTACCATGCTCCTGGGACAGGCGGTTGCCGAGACCACAGGTCTTTACGGTCTGGTAATTGGTTTGATTCTGCTTTATGCAAACCCGTTGCTCTCAAGATTCCTGAAGCTGTAATGGTTGGAACAGTGGGTGTGTAATAATTACAGCCGAGAGGAGGCAAGGACGTGGGAGAATTCATAGCAGGACTTAGCGTGTCCACAGTATTGCTGGACGCTGAACCATATATCTTCAGTTTGGACGCACAGCTTTTGTTCAGCGTGCTGATTCAGGGTATCAGCATTTTCATCCTTTTTGCGCTGCTTTCATATCTGCTTTTCGAGCCTGTGAAGAAGCTGCTTGCGAACAGGCAGGAAAAGATTAAAAATGATATTGAGAGTGCAAAGCAGGATAAGGAAGCTGCTGCAAAGCTGAAGGAAGAATATGACACAAAGATTAAGTCTGTTGAGAAGGAAGCCGAAGCTATCCTGAGTGCATCGCGCAAGAAAGCGCTGAAACGCGAGGAGGAGATTACTGAGGAGGCAAAGGAAGAAGCGGATAGAATTTTAAACCGTGCCAACCAGGAAATCGCCATGGAGCAAAGCAAGGTGAAGGACGATATGCGCAAGGAGATTATCGCCGTTGCAACCATGATGGCTTCTAAGATAGTTGCAGTGTCTATTAGTGAAGAGCAGCAGAATGAACTGCTGGATGAGACATTAAAGGAAATGGGTGATGATACATGGCTAAGCAGGTAAGTACAACCTATGGGGAAGCACTGTTCGAGCTTGCCATGGAGGAGAATAAGATTGACGATTTCTTTGCGGAGGCGCAGGCGCTTTTTACAGTGTTTGCCGAAAATGAAGAGATGGTCAAGCTGTTAAGGCATCCAAAGGTATTGAAAGAAGATAAGATTGCATTTGTGGAGAATGTCTTTGAGGGGCAGGCATCCGAGGCAATGGTTGGCTTCCTTACAATTATTATCAAGAAGGACAGACAGAGTGATATTCCAAGTATATTGGAATACTTCATCAAACGGGTGAAGGATTATAAACAGATTGGTGTGGCGGAGGTCACATCAGCAGTGGCGCTGACCGAGGAGCAAAAGTCCAAGGTACAGGCAAGATTACTTGAGACTACGGATTTTAAGAGTGTTGAGGTATCCTATAAGGAGGATTCGGCACTAATCGGCGGCATGGTTATCCGTATTGCGGACCGTGTTGTGGACAGTAGTATCAGGACACAGCTTTCAACTATGAAGCAGACATTGTTGAAGGCGTAGTATTCTATAAGAAAGAAGGTGCAAAGGCTCCATGAATTTAAGACCGGAAGAAATCAGCTCCGTGATTAAAGAGCAGATTAAGAAGTATTCCACACAGCTAGAAACGGCTGACGTGGGAACCGTAATCCAGGTTGCCGACGGTATTGCCCGTGTACATGGCTTGGAAAATGCCATGCAGGGCGAGCTTTTGGAGTTCCCTGGAGAAGTTTATGGTATGGTGCTGAACCTGGAAGAGGATAATGTTGGTGCGGTGCTCTTAGGCAGCGAGAAAAACATCAACGAGGGCGATACAGTAAAGACCACCGGACGAGTGGTTGAGGTGCCGGTAGGCGACTGTATGCTGGGACGTGTTGTAAATGCGTTGGGACAGCCAATTGACGGTAAGGGACCTATCAATGCAACAAAATCAAGACAGATAGAGAGAGTAGCTTCTGGCGTTATTGCCCGTAAGTCTGTAGATACACCGCTGCAGACCGGTATTAAGGCGATTGATGCCATGATTCCAATTGGACGCGGTCAGCGTGAGCTGATTATCGGCGACCGTCAGACAGGTAAGACTGCCATTGCCATTGACACGATTATCAATCAAAAGGGTCAGGGTGTAAACTGTATTTATGTAGCGATTGGACAGAAGGCGTCTACGGTTGCTTCTATAGTTAAGACATTGACGGAGTACGGTGCCATGGACTACACCACGATTGTGGTATCCACCGCATCCGAACTGGCTCCGTTACAGTATATTGCGCCATATGCAGGCTGTGCTATTGGCGAGGAATGGATGGAGGAAGGAAAGGACGTGCTGATTGTCTATGACGATTTGAGCAAGCACGCTACGGCTTACCGTACACTTTCATTGCTCCTGAGAAGACCGCCGGGGCGTGAGGCGTTCCCTGGTGATGTATTCTATTTGCACTCAAGGCTTCTTGAGCGTGCAGCGAAGCTGTCAGATGAATTGGGCGGCGGCTCTTTGACGGCGCTTCCGATTATCGAGACCCAGGCAGGCGACGTTTCTGCCTATATTCCGACCAATGTAATTTCCATCACGGACGGTCAGATTTATCTGGAGACAGAGATGTTCAATTCCGGTTTCCGTCCGGCGATTAACGCAGGTCTTTCCGTATCCAGAGTCGGGGGCGCGGCACAGATTGGCGCCATGAAGAAAATTGCATCCCCGATTCGTGTGGAGCTGGCTCAGTACAGGGAGTTAGCAGCGTTTTCTCAGTTCGGTTCCGATTTGGATGCCACTACGAAGGAGCAGTTGGCACAGGGTGAGCGTATCAGGGAGATGTTAAAGCAGCCGCAATATAAGCCGATGCCGGTGGAGAGGCAGGTTGTGATTATTTATGTCGCAACCAGAAAGTATCTCCTGGATATTGAGGTGGACAGAATCGCTGACTTTGAGAAGGAATTATTTGAGTTTATCGATACCAAATATCCTGAGATTTTTACAAAAATCCGTGAGCAGAAGAAGCTTTCAGAGGAGCTGGAGGAAGCGATTGTGAAGGCAGTAACAGAGTTTAAGGCGGATTTTTCGTAGCTGTTTGTGCCGTGGGCGTTGACGAAGCCCCATGAAAGGGGCGGTATCAGGCTCAGGGGGCTGACGGCCGGGGAATTTGTGCGGAAAGGACAGGTGATTTGTCTTGGCATCCATGCAGGATATTAAAAGACGAAGAAATAGTGTAAACAGCACTATGCAGATAACCAAGGCCATGAAGCTTGTATCGACGGTAAAGCTCCAGCATGCCAAGCAAAAGGCAGAGAGTACCAAGCCATATTTTAACATGATGTACAGTACGGTGTGCTCAATTCTGGCAAAGACCAGTAATATCACGCATCCGTATCTGGTTGAGAACGGCAATCCTAAAAAAATGGTAATTACGATTACCTCTAATAAGGGTCTTGCCGGGGGCTACAACAATAATGTCATTAAAGAGATGGCGGCGCAGGGTCTTAAGGCAGAGGACTGCGAGATTTATGCGATTGGACGCAAGGGCTATGAAGCCCTTGGCAGAAAAGGTTATCATATCTTTAAAAATGAATCAGACATCATAAATGAGCCGCTGTATTCCGATGCGATTAACGTCAGTAAAGAGGTTTTGAAGCAGTATGTGGACGGAGAGGTGGGAGAGATTTATCTTGCCTACACGGAGTTTAAAAATACAGTGAGCCAGATTCCGCATGTGATGAAGCTGCTGCCGATTGATGTGTCTGCCTTAGAGGCACAGGCAGAGGATGCGGCGAAAACATTGATGGAATATGAGCCGGAGGCAGAAGAGGCACTGAACGAGATTGTGCCAAAGTATATGACCAGCCTGATTTTTGGCGGCTTCATTGAGGCGGTTGCCAGTGAAAACGGCGCCAGAATGCAGGCAATGGACAATGCCACCAACAATGCTGAGGAAATGATTGCTGATTTATCATTGAAATATAACAGAGCAAGACAAAATTCCATTACACAGGAATTGACAGAGATTGTTGCGGGTGCTTCCGCAATCGAGTAGGCCGCTTTACGAAGCGAAGGGGCAATACATTTATTTATACATTTGAAAGGAGTGAATATAGTGGCAGAAAAAAATAAGGGTAAGATTACCCAGGTCATCAGTGCGGTCTTAGACATTAAGTTTCCGGAAGGACAGCTCCCGGAGATTAATGAAGCCATCGAGGTGCCTTTAGAAGGTGAAAAGAAGCTGGTGGTTGAGGTTGCGCAGCACTTGGGTGATGATACTGTAAAATGTATCGCCATGGGACCGACAGATGGTCTGAAACGTGGTATGGATGCATTTGCCACAGGCGCACCGATTAGAGTACCGGTTGGCGAAAACACGCTGGGACGTATCTTTAATGTGCTGGGTGAGCCGATAGATAATAAGCCGGCACCGGAAAATGTAGAATATTTTCCGATTCACAGGAAGGCGCCGGAATTTTCTGAGCAGTCCACAGAGACAGAGATGTTAGAGACTGGTATCAAAGTCGTTGACCTGCTGTGCCCATACCAGAAGGGTGGTAAGATTGGTTTGTTCGGCGGCGCCGGTGTAGGTAAGACCGTGTTGATTCAGGAGCTGATTCGTAACATTGCTACAGAGCACGGCGGCTATTCCGTATTTACCGGCGTAGGCGAGCGTACCAGAGAGGGTAATGATTTGTACCATGAGATGACGGAGTCAGGCGTTATCAACAAAACTACCATGGTATTTGGACAGATGAATGAGCCGCCGGGAGCAAGAATGAGAGTTGGTCTGTCAGGGTTGACCATGGCAGAGTATTTCCGTGACCAGGGCGGTAAAGATGTGCTTCTGTTCATTGACAATATTTTCCGTTTTACACAGGCAGGCTCCGAGGTGTCTGCGCTGCTTGGACGTATTCCTTCCGCCGTTGGTTATCAGCCAACGCTGGCAACGGAGATGGGCGCCCTGCAGGAGCGAATTACATCCACAAAGAACGGTTCCATTACTTCCGTACAGGCTGTATATGTGCCTGCGGATGACCTTACGGACCCGGCGCCGGCAACAACATTTGCCCATCTGGATGCGACGACTGTGCTTTCACGTTCCATCGTGGAGTTAGGTATTTATCCTGCCGTTGACCCGTTAGAGTCAACCTCCAGAATTCTGGATCCACGTATTCTTGGCGAGGAGCATTACAGGGTTGCCAGAGGCGTACAGGAGATTTTGCAGAAGTATAAGGAACTGCAGGATATCATTGCAATTCTTGGTATGGACGAGCTTTCTGAGGAGGATAAGCTGGTGGTATCCCGTGCCCGTAAGGTACAGAGATTCCTGTCCCAGCCGTTCCACGTTGCAGAGCAGTTTACGGGTCTTCCTGGAAAATATGTGCCTGTATCCGAAACGATTCAGGGCTTCAGTGAAATCTTAGAGGGCAAGCATGATGAAGTGCCGGAGAGCTATTTCTTAAATGCGGGAAATATCGACGAGGTGCTTGCGAGAATCTCTTAAGCAGGAATATCATGCGAGGCATACGGTTTTTATATGCTTCGATAATGAGGTGAAGATATGGCAGATAAGACATTTCAGGTAAAGGTGGTTGCTCCGGAACGTACTTTCTACGAAGGAGAGGCCGGCTTTATCGAGTTTAATACGACAGAGGGTCAGGTGGGCATCTATGCGAAGCATGTGCCGACCACCTCTATCATTGCGCCGGGTGTTCTTCGGATTCACGAGGCAGAAGGAGTGAAGGAGGCAGCCCTGCTTTCCGGTTTCGTGGAGGTGCTTCAGGATTCTATTACGATTCTGGCAGAGTCCGTGGAGTGGCCGGACGAGATTGACGCCAACCGTGCGAAGGAGGCAAAAATCCGTGCGGAGCGCCGCCTGAACAAAGAGGAGAACGATATCGACTTCGACCGTGCAGAGCTGGCGTTAAAGCGTGCTATCGTAAGATTGCTTTTGGCGAGATAATTAAAAGTATAAAAAGAAAAAATGCCGTCAATACTATCCATAATAAACAATTCCCGGAAAAACGCTCTGGGAAAATGACCATAAAATGATTGGGTAGTAAGGGGGCATTTTTTTATGCGGAAAAAATTACTTGTGTACATTTTTGTTCTCATCTGGATGGTGGTAGCCGTACAGCTTGTGGTCAATGCCAGCATGAAAAGAAAGGATCAGATTATCGAGGCATTCAGTGTGGTGGACACCATTCCGGTGGAAAGTGATGTGGAGGCGTACGGCTATTTCGGGGATATGTACCTGAGTCCGGAAACAAAGGAGCAAATGCTCACAAATCTGGCAAAGGAGCTTGGAATTACGGACGGTTATTTTTTGGAGTCCGTCTCTGGGGAGACGTTTACCAGAAGTCAGCTGATAAAGGACGGCGCTTTTGCGAAAACGAGCCTGCAGATTATCAGCATGGAGACCAAAAGTGAGGACAATGCGGATATTATACAACAGTATTTTTACGCAACTATCACCATATATAACAGTGTGGAGCAAATTCTATACTGCCGGGATTTACTGGAGGATACCTTTGAAAACGTGGGTATGAAAGCCGATGTCAACATATATCTTGCCGGGGAAATTCGGGGAGAATTAGACGAGAATAAGAAGGAGTGGCTGGTGCAGTCATTCTTGGAGTCCATGGAGGCAAAAGAGGTTTGCGGCAGCCGGACAAAGGATATGTATACCATTTACGGGTATACGCCCAATGAGCAGGAATATGTATACCAGCACAGTGAAAGGGTAAATGTGAATATTGCAATTACTTATGACGAGGAAAGAGATAAGACCAGAGTACACATGGCTGTGCCCTTTATCGCAAAGACCTTCTGAGATGAAGTCAGGCTCAAAAAAGAGCATGGCCATTCGTCAGCGCCGGTTTTGCCGTTTGCTAAAATTTTTTCAGGCTTCTGCCATAGATTGGCAGGAGCCTGTGTTATTTTAATCCTATCGTTATGTACTGATATTACAGGCATTATCAAGAAAGGGGAATCAGGCGATGGAGATTGTAATCAGAGTGGACGTATTGAGGAACATAGTAAAGGAAATGGGGAAAAGAGTAAGGCTTATTCTTGACTACATTTTTGCATTTGGCATTACCGGTGCAGGCATCCTGTCGTTTATATATTTTTGTTACTGCATTTTTCAATGGCTGGCTGTAGCATAGTATAAATTCTGCTATATACAAATACTTCATATTTGTGTTATAATTGGCTTATATATTGACGCATGGTGGCTGGGTGCATAAACCTGTGCTCCGGCACTGTGCAGGCGTGTTTGTTTGGAAGGAGGACGATGATGGAGAAAAAGGCGATTAAGGTGGTTTCCAGAGAAAGCAGCAAGCTGGAGTTGAAGGTGATACCAGGGCATTTTGCAACGAACCATTCTCATATTAATCACTATATCGATATGACAACGATAAAATGCCGCCAGGTCGCAGCCCAGGAGGCGGCGAAAATAATTGTAAAGGAATACCGCAGTTCTACACCGGTAGACACGATTGTGTGCATGGACGGCTGCGAGACGATTGGTGCATACCTGGCGCAGGAATTAACGGATGCGGGCATTATGTCCTTAAATGCACATCAGAGTATTTATGTAGTTACCCCGGAGTTCAATTCCGTGGGGCAGATGATTTTTCGGGACAACTTACAGCCGATGGTTCGCAATAAGCACATTATTTTGCTTCTGGCGTCAGCTACAACCGGGCGTACCATTGAGCGCAGCTTAGAGTGTATTGAGTACTATGGAGGTATCGTGGAGGGAATTTCCGCACTGTTTTCCGCTACAAATAAAATTTCGGGCAGAGAGATTCAAAGTGTATTTCATGTAAGTGATTTGCCTTCCTACAACACATATCCGCACAATGCATGTCCGTTGTGCCAGAATGGGGAACCGATTGAGGCGATTGTTAACAGCTACGGCTATTCTAAATTATAAGCCATGTAATGATAGGGCTGCCACATAAGTGGTAAGCTCTATTATTGTATCATCTCGCCTGCGGCTCGATGACTGTTTTCGCATTATAGAGCTTTTGCGCAAGCGCAAAGCTCTGCAATGCTCATTATATCATATAAAGGAGAAGCAGCTATGCCAAAAAAAACATTTTATGAGAACCAGGCAAAGACAATTATCAAAAATATGGAGAAACGCAACTTTGAGGGGTATTATGTAAGTACTGCGGCAGAGGCGAAGCAAAAGGTGTTTGCGCTGATGGAGCCCGGCAGCAGTGTAAGCTGGGGCGGCTCTATGACCATGGCGGAGATTGGCGTATTTGAGGAGTTAGAGGCAGGGAACTACACCTTGCTTGACAGAACGAAGGCGGGCACCCCGGAGGAGGCACGGGCGCTTTATGCCAAAATTGTAATGGCAGATTATTACCTGATGTCAACCAATGCTATTACCTTGGAGGGGGAGCTGATTAACATCGATGGTAACGGTAACCGGCTGGCATGTTTAATGCAGGGGCCGAAAAATGTGATTATTGCAGTGGGGATGAATAAAGTAGTGCCGGATGTGAGAAGCGGATATCTGCGGGTGAAGAATACGGCGTCTCCGCCAAATTGTGTCAGGCTGAACCGCAAAACGCCCTGCGCTGTTACCGGTGAATGTGAGGACTGTTACAGCCCCGACTGCATCTGCTCCCATACGGTCGTCACGAGAAGATGCGGCATACCCGGCAGGATAAAAATTATACTTGTAGGTGAGGAGCTGGGTTACTAGTGTACTGATACATACGCTGGCATAGCCGCCGAAAAAAAAGCATACAATAAAAAGAATAGATTATCGCCTGGTGCAAAAGGAGTAAATGTGAATCATTCTATGTATGCAGCAATTTTTCTTGTGGGGAATATTTTGTTTCTGCTGTTCTGCAGTGCGTGTGGGCGGACAGAGGCGCCGGAAAAAATTAAGGACATGGATTTTACGGTATGTGATGAGAGCCGTCTGCCCGGTGAGCTGGTGGAGATTATCGAAAATAAGAAGTCTGCACCCTTCCGCCTGTCCTATACAACCGGCTCTTATATGTACATTGTTATCGGCTATGGTGAGCAAAACAGGGATAACCTGAGTGTGGCTGTAGGAGATTTATATCTTGGTGAGGACGGAATTTATGTAAATACGAACCTGATTTCAGACAGTCAGGAAATGCAGGAGGGCGTTACCACATATCCGTACATAGCAATTAAATGTGAGAAATATGATTTGCCGATTATATATCTCATGGATCGGTTTTGAAAAACAGATTTTCCGAGTGTTTCACATAAGCAAAATGTCTTGTTGATACTAAATACACGGAATGTGTCAAATGAACCAAATATACCGAATATACCAATCGTCCCGTATGGGGAGAAATTTGCCGGATATTATTGACAAAACATGGGAAAAAGGCTAGTCTGTGGATAGGTGAAACAGGCGATTATTTTAAGTGAAATATAAAAATGAATGACAAAGCCATCAGGGCTCCGTCATCCAAACTGGTCATTAGAAATCCGCCGTCATTGACGACACCTCATGACCAGTTCCGATGACACCTCATGGCCTATTGCGGGGTGAAAAGATGAAGTTTTTAGTGTCAGCCTATAGTGACATCGGCATTAAAAAAGAAACGAATCAGGACTCTGTATTAATGGAGGTTGCGCAGACAGACCAGGGTCAGATTGCATTTGCAATGATTTGTGACGGCATGGGCGGACTGGCAAAGGGAGAGCTGGCGTCTGCCACCGTCATCAGGGCGTTTGCGCAGTGGTTTCAGTTTGACTTTCCTCAGATGGTGCAGGGGGGATTTTCCGAGGAAGCCCTGCAGCTCAAGTGGGGGGGGATTATTGCTGCACAGAATAGCAGAATTGAGGCATACGGCGGGCGCGAGGGCATC
>CAMWOF010000012.1 GCA_947175805.1 uncultured Clostridiaceae bacterium | reverse complement strand
TGTATGGAGAGTCCATACCCATTGCTTGTGCCGGAATCATATCCAAGGTCAATATGGTGTTTTTCTCTTTTATTATCGGTCTCTCCCAAGGCTTGCAGCCGATTGCCAGCTTTAACTATGGGGCAAAGAAATACCGGCGGGTGAAAAAGGCATATCTGATGGCGATATCGGCGGGTTTTTGTCTGTGTATAGCTGCATTTTCCATGTTCCAGCTAGTGCCGCGGCAAATTATCGGACTGTTTGGTGAAGGGGATGAAATGTATTATACCTTCGCAGTAAATTATTTCAGAATCTATCTATTTTTTACGTTTGTGAACTTTTTGCAGCCCATAACATCCAACTTCTTCACTGCCATCGGAAAGCCCCAGCGCGGCGTGTTTTTGTCGCTGACGAGACAGATTATCTTTCTGCTGCCGTTGATTGTGATTTTGCCACTGTTTATGCAGATTGACGGCATTATGTATGCAGGGCCGGTGGCAGATTTGATTGCGGCAATTGTGACGGCAGTTATGATTATTCTGGAGCTGAAAAAGCCGATATATCGTTGTCAGGAGACAGGGGAATCGCCTTTTTAGCTGGAGAGGGATGCCTTTAACTTTTGCAGGTTTTGAAAATTTACAGTTGACACGCAAAAGCGATTTTGATATAGTTATAATGCTTTATTGGTTTAAAGCGTTACGGTTTAAAGCGGAGAAGAATTAAGAAAGAGGTTATGAAAATGTCAGAGGGAAAAAAGGCAACCTTGATTTCCTACAGACCGGATATCAAGGTGATGGACTGTACTTTAAGAGATGGCGGATTAGTGAATAATTTTGCTTTCTCTGATGAATTTGTAAGGGCGTTATATGAGACGAATATTGCCGCCGGAGTGGACTACATGGAGTTTGGCTATAAGGCGTCTAAGGATGTGTTTAATGAAGCGGATTTTGGAAAATGGAAGTTCTGCGATGAGGAGGCAATCAGGGCAATTGTAGGTGACAATGATTCAGATTTGAAGATTTCCGTGATGGCGGATGTAGGCAGGACAAATCATAAGCGGGATATTCTTCCGAGAGAGGACAGTGTCATTGACATGGTGCGCACTGCCACCTATATCCATCAGATACCGTCAGCGATTGACATTATTGAGGACGCCCATGCGAAGGGCTATGAGACTACGGTAAATATTATGGCAGTCTCCAAGGTAAATACGGAGGATTTAGATAACGGACTGGCACTGCTCGCCGAGAGCTCCGTAGATACGATTTACTTAGTGGACAGCTTCGGCGCCTTTTATCCGGAGCAGATACGGCGGCTGACGGATAAGTATTTGCATGTGGCTTCAGAGAAGGGAAAGAGTGTAGGGATTCACGCCCACAATAACCAGCAGCTGGCATTTGCCAATACGATTGAGGCGCTGGTGCAGGGGGCAAGCCTGTTAGACGCCACAGTCTGCGGTATGGGTCGGGGAGCAGGTAACTGCTTCATGGAATCCCTGTTGGGCTTTTTGAAGAACCCGAAATATAACCTGACAGAGATTATGAGATTTGTGGAGAAGTATATGCTGGATATGAAGGCGAAGTATGACTGGGGCTATGATATCCCGTACTTGCTTACCGGCGTATTAAACAGCCATCCTTCCACTGCAATTAATTTTATTAAGGAAAAGCGCACGGATTATGTAAAGCTGCAGCAGGAGCTGATGGATATCGAATAATAAGACTATCTGTCGGACGTTTCCGTAAAAAATCGAAAAGCTTTTAAAAATGTTGAAGTCCCGATTATTTTGTATAATCGGGGCTTTTTTTTGTAGGTGTTTCAGGATATAGCGCATTTGAAATTCAGATATAGTTATGTTGCGCGTCGGAAGCGGGCATATGGCAGGCTGTGCCGGCGCTGTCAAATATTTTTATATGTGCAGGTGAAATAGCTATGAAAAAAAGTATCAGAGGTATCATGATTTTATTTTTAATGTGTTTTGTTTTTTGCTGCCCGGTGTGCGCCAGGGGACTTCCCCGGATAACGGCTGCAGGGAACAATCAGGATTTTGTAGAAACTGTCCGGGCAGACAAGGAAGCGGTACAGGCATTTTATCCCCTAAATGCTGTAAAGAATGTCAAGGTGGTCCGGTATTCCGCAACAGCATTAAAAATCAGATGGACAAAGACAGACGGAGCAGCATATTATAAGGTTTACCGCTGCCGTGAAAAGAATGGGACGTATGAGCTCATTGCCACTACAAAAAGGCTGTCCTATATTAACAGAGGTCTGGAAAAAAATACTACATATTATTATAAGGTGCAGGCATGTCTTTCAAAAAAGGCATCGAAGGCTGACAGCAGGCTTTCCGAAGCAGTATCTAAGACTACAAGGGAATACCAGCGGATTACAGTATTTGCCGGGGATTCCCTGATGACCGGTATCAGCATATGTGATTTGGTCAAGGGTATTGATATTGGTGGAAAAAAGAAGGTGGTTGCATACAAGGGCTTAAGCACGGTAACCTTTCAGACAAAGAGTGTGTTCCACGGAAAAACCGGTGTAGAAAAGGTGATTTCTTATCAGCCGTACCGTGCCTATATTATGCTGGGCATGAATGACATTGCGGGGCAGAAGCCGTCTAAGGTAATTGAACACTATCGAAAGCTGATTCAGAAGATACAAAAGGAAAGCCCTGACACGGAGCTGGTACTTCTTGCTGTATCCCCGGTAAGCAAATCTGTGCAGACCAGGAGGAAGGGGTTTCAAAATATTCCTGCCCTGAACGAAAAAATCAGTGCGCTTGCAGAGGAATACGGGTTGGAATATTATGATTATACTGCTGACTATAAAAATGAAAGTGGAACCCTGAACAAATACAACAGCGGGGACGGTATCCATTGGTCGGCAAAGGGCTATGCGCATTTTGCAAATATTCTGGAAACGCTGGACAAGCAGTTGGATCCGTAAGCAATTTGTAATTGCATTTTGCCATGTGATTCGCTATAATTTTCAATAGATTTATGGGAGGTACATGGCAATCTGGTCATAATAGTAAAGCAGTCATGAGACAAGTATTGATGAAAAAGGCACATAAGCTGTTGTTTATATTGGGAATTATATGCTTTACTGCGTTGACGGGGAATGTCAGGGCAGAGGCAAGGCTTAAGGACAGTGCAGGCATGGCTTTCACTGTGAATATGCCGGAGGCTGCAGAGGTATTGGCGCAGGATGTGCCGGGGCAGCAGACAGAGGAGGGTTCTGAGCAGGAACAGCAGACGGAGGAAGCTTCAGAGCAGGGGGGCAGTAAGGAACAAAAACCCTCTTTGCAGGCAGAATATGAAGGAAAGTATATAGCGCTTACATGGACGAAGGCGGAGCAGGGGGCAAGCTATGAGATTGCCCGTTCTGACAGCAAAAACGGAAAATATCAAACACTGAATATTCAGAAAAAGTGCACCTACAACGACAGGGAGGTTTTAGAGGGGCATATCTATTATTACAAGGTGCGGATGATTAGCGGAGAGGAGCCGGGTATCTGGAGCGAGACTGTCAAGGCAGCTTGTCCGTTAAAGCCGGTGGACAGTGTGAAAATTATAAGATATTCCACCACGGCGTTAAAGCTCAAATGGCAGGCGCAGCCGGGGGCAAAATATTATAAGATATACCGCCGCAAAAAAACAGAGAAGAAATACAAGCTGATTGCGACTACCAAAAGTTTATCCTATATCAGCAGGAAACTGTCTAAAGATACAAAATATTACTATAAGGTGCAGGCGTGCGTTTCTAAAAAGGCTTCAGAGGCTGACAGTGTTTGCTCTAAGGCAGTGGCAAAGACCACAAAGGAGTATCAGAGAGTAACGGTCTTTGCCGGGGATTCCGTTATGACGGGCATCAGTATATGCGGCTCTGTAAAGAATATTGACATTGGCGGTGTCAAAAAGGTAGTGGCTTATAAAGGGCTGGGAACCCTGACATTCCAGACAAAAGGTGTTTTTGGCGGCAAGACCGGCGTGGAGAAGTTGATAAGCTACAAGCCTTACCGGATTTATATTATGCTGGGTATGAATGAGATTGAATGGCAGAAGCCTGATTCTATGATAAAGCATTACAGGGAGATTATCGAACAGCTGCAGGAGGAAAGCCCGGATACGGACATCGTGCTGCTGGCAGTTTCCCCGGTAAGCAAGTCTGTGCTGTCGAGGAGGAAGGGCTTTCGGAGAATCCCTGAATACAATAAAAAGTTGAAGAAGCTGGCAAAGGAATACGGTCTGGAATTTTTTGACTACACGGCGGATTATAAGACGCCAGAAGGGACATTGAATGATTATAACGGTGGAGATGGCATTCACTGGTCAGCCAAAGGATATAACCATTTTGCGGATATTTTAGAGAAGCTGGATAAGCGTCTGGATAAATAAAAGAAGGCTTAAAGTGCTTGCAAAGAAGGGTTCTTTGGAGTATGATGGTGATGTGAATTTTGAGCGCATCAAAGCCGCTTACATACGGATATTTTGGATTGACAAAGGAGAGGATTGAAAATGGAGCGCAAAAGAAGTCGCAGAAGAAGATTATTGTTTGTAGTGTTTGCCCTTTGTATGGCGGTATTGATGGCGGTAGAGGCACCCGTACAGGCAGCGGCATCGCCAACGTGCAGTTCACTGTATGACGAGGTGAAGAAGAAGTGCAGCGCAGGGGCGAAAAAGGTGTCTAAAAAAAGCAGTTGTACCTTTTTGGGATACTCCTATAGAAAGAAGGTAACGGATTTTTACTATGCTACGGACAGCGACCAGGTATATTGTGTATGTATTGTAAAAGCCGATTCCAAATCCAATGCAAAAAAAATAAAAAAACAATTTGATGAAATTAAAAAAAGTAATCAAAAAAACAAGTATTTAAGTTCCAGCGAAAAAAAGGTAGTCAAGGCGGCGCAGGTGGGATATTCGGGCTGTTACGTATGGTATGTTTCACTGAGTTCTGGCAGTTCTACCAATAAAAAGGCAGTAAAAGCGCTGAAGAAGAAATTATAACAGAGGTTTTCCATGGTTTTTAGCAGCTTGCTATTCTTATTCCGTTTTCTCCCGCTGGTGCTGCTGGTGTACTTTTTGGCGCCGGGGAGAGTTCGGAATTTTATATTGTTTATATTTAGCCTGATTTTTTATGCATGGGGTGAGCCGTATTATGTGGTGTTGATTTTGTTGTCTACGGTAATTGACTACACGGCGGGGCGGCTGGTGGATAAATTTTTAAGTCAGGAAAACAGGAAAAAAGCCAAATGGGCGGTGGCGGGTTCCGTGATTATGAACCTGGGCTTGCTTGGCTTTTTTAAGTATGGGGATTTTTTGATAAATATTGTAAATGCAGTAACGCCTCTTGATATCGGGCTCATGGAGCTGGCGCTGCCTATTGGTATCTCCTTTTATACGTTTCAGACGATGTCCTACACCATAGATGTGTATCGGGGAGAAGCAAAGGTGCAGAAAAATTTTATTGCTTTTGGCGCCTATGTGGCGATGTTTCCGCAGCTCATTGCCGGTCCTATTGTGCGGTATCAGACCATAGCGGAGGAGTTAAATGCCAGAAAGGAAAACCTGAATGATTTCTCTAAGGGAATCCTTAAGTTTATTGTGGGGCTGGGCAAAAAGGTATTGATTGCCAATCAGGTTGGCATGGTCTTTAGCGAAATTGCCGCTATGCAGACAGATTATCTCTCTACTGCTTCCGCCTGGCTGGGTGTGGCCGCATTTACACTACAGATTTATTTTGATTTTTCGGGTTATTCCGATATGGCGATTGGACTGGGGCTGATGCTCGGCTTTCATTTTCCAGAGAATTTCAATTACCCATATGAGTCAAAAAGCATTACGGAATTTTGGCGGCGGTGGCACATTTCCCTGGGCACATGGTTTCGGGAATATGTGTATATCCCTCTGGGCGGAAACAAAAAGGGGACAGGGCGTCAGATTTTAAATCTGGCGGTTGTGTGGCTGCTGACGGGTCTGTGGCATGGCGCTTCTTGGAATTTTGTCATATGGGGACTGTATTACGGAATCCTGCTGGTATTGGAAAAGTCTTTGCTTGGCAAATGCAGGATAAAGCTTCCGGGTTTTGTGAAACGCCTGTATACATTGTTTTTTGTCATGGTAGGATGGGCATTATTTTCTATACCCGATATGGCGGATGGCACAGGCTATTTAAAGACTATGTTTGGGCTTTCCGGAAATGGTTTGGCGGACCGTTATGCAGGATATATCGTAAGCTCGAATTGGGCGGTATTTCTGATTGCACTTGCAGGCTCCACGTCCCTTATGGCGAAGCTTTGCGGGCAGAAGCTCTTTCCTGAAAATACTGCAAGGCGCGATGTGGCGGCATCAGTATTTTCGTTGGGTGTGCTGGCTGTATCGGTGGCATTTCTTGTAAATGCGGCGTACAATCCATTTTTGTATTTTAGGTTTTAAATTAAAACAGGGGCCTTTGGCAGAGGAAGAGGTATGGCATGCGGTTTGGAAAAATATTGATGATAATTACATTTTGCGGGGCGATAGGGATTTCTGCCCTTGTCTCTGTCTTAAAGCCGGAGACGGAGTTTTCTGAGAAGGAGAACCGTTATCTAGAGACCATGCCGGAGCTTGATGTTTCAGATATTCTGGCAGGAGATTTTCAAAAGGATTACGAAGCTTATATTAATGACCAGTTCTTTTTGCGGGATACACTGGTAGATTTTTCCGTGGGGATACAAAGAGGGCTTGGCAGGCGGGATGTAAACGGTGTTTATATCGGCAAAGACGACTATCTTCTGGAAAGGTACACGGATGAGGATTTCAAGCAGGAGCTGATGGAGGACAATTCTTATTTTTTGTCGGTATTTTTAAACCGTATGATAGAGAACTATGGCAGCGGGCATGTAGTGTGCATGATGGTTCCGGGAAAAGCGAATGTCCTGACGGAAAAGCTGCCGTCATTAGCAGAAGGCTATCATGAGGATACGGTAGTGTCTGCGCTCAGGGATTTGCTTTCTGCCCCGGAGATTTTGTTAGACGTGACGGAGCAGTTAAAATCCCATCAGGAGGAGTATATTTATTATAGAACTGACCACCACTGGACGGGCTTAGGCGCATATTACGGCTATCGGGCATGGGCGGAGCATACCGGGCGCACGGCAAGGGATATGGAGTATTACCAGCAGGAGACAGTTTCGGAAGATTTTTACGGGACGACTTATAATAAGGTACATCTGGATGTGCTGCCGGATAGTGTCACCATATACCATCCATCAGAGGCTTTGGACATTTCCGTGAATAAAAATGACGGGGAAACCATATCGGATAGTCTTTATTTCCCGGAGGAGATAAAGGAGGAGTCAGATAAGTACCGGATTTTCCTGGGGGGAAATACGGCAAAGATTGATATTAAGACCGGGGCTGGCACAGGGAGGACACTGCTGTTGTTCAAGGATTCCTTTGCCAACAGTTTTGTACCCTTCCTTGCGGCGGATTATGACAGGATAATTATGGTGGATTTACGGTATTACAGTGATTCTTTGTCTGGTCTGTTTTTGCAGTACCCGGACATTACGGATGTGATGGTACTCTATAATGTAGAAAAATTTATAGAGGATGATGCGGTGGCATCAGTTTTGGATGCATGGCTGGAGGAAGAATAAAACACTTGCCATGATGCATATTTTAGTGTATAGTGATTTTCGTATCTTTTAGAATATGAAAATGTATTATGTACAGAAGTGTTATTTGTGCGCTTCGGGTATGTATAACAAGGAGGAAAGTAAAGTTGAGAAGGATTATGAAAAGGGTTTTGATGTGTGTGATGATGGTGCTGGTATTAGGGGCGCTGTCAGGCTGTAGTAAAATGTCAGCCGAGGATATTATGAAGAAGTACGCAGAGAAGAATCTGTCTGTGGATAACTGCGAGGCCGCTATGAAGATGTCCATGGAGATGACTGACGGTGAGGAGTCCTATAAGATGAGCATGGATTCCAAGATGAAGATTATGACAACCCCGGAGTATAAGGCAAATATTGTAATGTCCATGGATATGGGGGATCTTGGCACCTATGATGTGGATACCTACATCATGAAAGAGGGGGACGCCTACTACACATATATGAACACCATGGACACATGGATGAAACAGGAAATTGCTTCCGACGCTATCGAGGATGAGATTGCCACCTATAGTGACCAGGTGAATGTGGATGTTTACATTAAGAATATGAAGAATTTCTCTCTGACTGGGGAGGAAAAAATCGGCGAGAAGGATACCTATAAGATTGAGGGTACGATTTCCGGAGATTCTATAAAAGAGATTATGGAGAACTCCACGGTAGGGGATTTTGCCGCAGTGGATTTGGACGGAATTGACTTTGCAGCTATGGGTGATTTGACGGTATCCCTGTGGGTTGGTAAGGAAGATTTTACACCGGTTAAGATTTATATGGATATGACGGCCATGTTAAACAGCATGATGACGGCAGATGAGGCCGGGGTGACTGTTTCATCCTGTATTTTGGAGCTGGAGTATACCGGCTTTGGCACAGTGACGGATATTACGCTTCCTGAGGAGGCAAAAGATGCCATTTCGATGGATGATTATATGGGCACTGATGATGACATCGATGTAGACAGTGACTATTTGTATGATTTAGAGGACATTGAGGGTACTGACGCAGATGGCGATTCCGATGCGGATTTTGATTTAGATGATGATGATGCGGATGCTGATGACGATGCAGATTTAGATGATGATGATTTAGATGATGATGAAGATTTAGATGATGATGTGGATGCTGATACGCCTGACGGAGACGAGGAAGCAGAGGAATAGGCAGTATATGCCTATTAGAAAGACGCACGGTAAGGTGCACCATGATATAAAAGGAGACGGCTGCGGGAGCAGCAGTCTCCTTTTTCTCATCCAATCAAATCTATTTTTTCGTCAGTTCCTGCATCTGCCGGAAGGCAAGGTCTAACGGGGGCTTGAATTCCTTGCCCACTGGAATCCTTGTACCGGTGGCAGCAAGCACAAGATAGCGGGCAGTTTTATCGTAGTTTTCTACCATATCACAATTTACTATGTAGCTTTTATGGCAGCGGATAAAGCGCTTGGGAAGCAATGCGGCCAGCTTGGCAAGGGTGCAGTCCCTGCTTCGATATATGTCGTCCGGCATATGGAGATGTAAAACCTTGTTTTTTGTCGTCACATAGGAAAGCTTTGCCGGCTTCAGGTGCAGAATAACTCCATTGATATCCGTCAATTCTATGAAATGCTCCTGCATCATCGGGGAAACGGACAGCTCGCGGATTGCGCTGATGAAATCCTCCCGGAGAAAGGGCTTTACCAGATAGTTGTAGCAGTGGATGGAATTGACTGCCGCAGAAATTTCATCCGCTAATGCCGTCAGAAATAAAATCGGTGTAAACTGGTGGGCGGGCAGGCTGCGGATATATTTTCCTAATGCAATGCCCGTGTGCGCCGGGTTCTTTTCCTTCAGCCTGATATCCAGAAGAAAGAGTTGGATACACTCCCTTTTGATCATATCAAGCGCCTCATTATATGTGGCAGCCTTCAATATTTTCATATCGGGGAATTCCTCTGCCAGCATAGCGTGTAAGGCATTTTGCTGAGCAATATCATCTTCCAAAATCAGCACGGTCCACATAGTCAATTCTCCTAACAAATTTTATGAATTATAGTTCATACTAATTATAAAGATTTCCGCACACAGTTGTCAAATATAAAGATACCTCCGATAGCGTAAGTTTAACTTGAAATCGTCTATGGAGTGTGATATATTAAGCATAAAGAAGGACACCTGCTGATAACAGGTGCCCCAGAGGAGCTACCGATAGACGGTTAGTCCATTCAAATGATTATGACAAAATAGTCGCCTCACTTTAGCGGAGCAGGGCGGCTATTTTTGTGTCTTGTTACTATCCTTACCAAAGGAGTATCCGATTCCGAAGCAGGTCAAGCCGAAACTCAGCACTGCAATAAGTCCCAAAACATCCATATGGCTCAGCCCTCCTTTCCCAGATTCCCTTTCGGGTTTCTATGTAAACGGAGGGTCACAGTCCCTCCAGAGAGGGCTAACCGCCTACCATCATGGTAGTCCATAAGTAAATAATACCATAATTTGACAGCAACTTCAATTATTCTAGAAAAAACGCATCTAGGAGAAAAACTCTATGTACTTTGGCAGGGCATTTAAGAAGCATGCGGGCTGTTTGCTGAGGGAGTGCCAGAGCCGGGAAAGGTATCTGGAAATTTTATTTGAAAAAGTTAAAATTTCCCGTTTCATTTGATAAGTATTTAATGTAAAATGAAGCAAAGGGAAAATCTAGTTGATAAAGGGATTGAATGATTAAATTGCCAAAAGCAGTGTGAATTTGTTATGGACTGGGGTATACACAGAATTTAACTAATCCAGAGAAAAAAGTAAGAATGGAGGTGAAGCGGAATGAACTACGATATACTATGTGAGAAAAGAGACAGATTACAGGAAATGCGGAGACGCTTACCTAAAGAGGCATTGGATAGTTTTGATAAAAGTTTTGAGATTGAGTATACCCATAACTCTACTGCCATTGAAGGTAATACATTGAGTCTGATACAGACAAAAGCAGTTTTGGAAGATGGTATTTCAATTGGCGGGAAAACACTCCGTGAAATTTATGAAGTAGTAAATCATCAAAAAGCATTCCGCTTTGTCAAAAGGTGTATTGCTGATGGAAAACCTTTAGATGAGAAAATTGTAAAGGATATCCATGCTCTGTTGATGGAAAACATTCTGACTGGTGGAATTTATCGTACAGTGGAAGTTCGTATTTCCGGCGCAGGGCACAAACCGCCGGTACCTAGTGAGATGTATCAACAGATCAAAAATTCTTATGCAGATATGCAACACAGAGCAGAGGGAAATGCAGTGAAACTTGCCGCATGGACGCATGCAGAGTTTGTAAAAATCCATCCTTATGTGGATGGTAATGGCCGGACATCCCGTATGATTATGAATTATCAGTTGATGGCAAATGGTTTCCTTCCGGTTTCCATTGCGAAGGAAAATCGTCTGGAATACTTTGAGGTATTGGAAGCCTATGCGATGGATGGAAAATTGCATCCTTTTACCGAGATGATAGCCTCACTGGAGGAACAGCGGCTGGATGAATATCTTGGTATCGAACAGAACCGCATACCGTAGGAAGAATAAAAGTAATAAGTTGAAATCGCCGTATATGGTATCATAACCATAACGGCGATTTTTTAGTGCTTTCCTTTTGTTCCCGAAAAGTGGGCGATTCATTCCATATGCCATGAAAACGAAAAAAATTTGCCGATATAACAAATGAGCAGCTTTATAGGATTTGAGGTGATAGATATTGAACATTGCAGTGATAGATGATGAGAAAGTCATCAGGGAGCATATATGTGAACTCATACAAAAACAGAAGCCGGGATGCCATTTGGAAGCCTATGCCACAGGGGAGGAGCTGCTTTTATCCGAAAGTCGGTTTGACATTGTGTTTCTTGACATACAGATGGATGGCATAGACGGCATTGAGACGGCAAGGCGTCTTATGAAAAAGCAGGATAAGATTGTTCTGATATTTGTCACAGGAAACAAAGAGTATGTGTTTGATGCCCTTGACCTGTATGCGTTTCACTACCTGTTAAAGCCTGTTGATGAAATCAAATTCAAAGAAGTGCTTGCACGGGCAGCAGGAGAAGTGGAAAAAAACAGAGAAAAGGAATGGCTCTTTATTAAAACGAGGAATCTTAGACTTGATAAGGCGGACATTTTATATATTGAGAGTAAGGCGAAGAAAGTGGGGATTCATACCCAAAAAGCAAGGGAAACTATAGAAATCTATGCAACGATGGAGGAACTGGAGAGACAGCTTGGGGAGGATTTTTACCGCTGCCATCGGGCATATATTGTGAATATGGCACATATCACAGAATACGACAATGACAGTATAACCCTTACAAATGGAGATACGGTCTATCTGACAAAAAAGAAATATAGTGAATTTGCAAAGGCATATATGTGGTATCTGCAGAATGGAGGGATATCCAGTGTTTAAAATAATAGAGCTGTTATATATGGCTTTAATTCTGTTTCAGGGATATTGCCTGCAGTATTTTTTGGGAAACTTTTTGGAAAGCAGATGGAGCGGCTGGTGTAATAGATTATGCGTGACAGGTTTGTATACGGCAGGAATGTATGGACTATCAGGGCTTGTATCTAGTCAGGCATCTCCGATGGCATATAACGATGATAAGGGAGCGGTATGGAAACTGGCGTTATCATTATGTATATTATTTCTTCTTGTTCTTTGTTTTTATAAGGCTTTCCGTCCAGTTACTATTTTTCTTGTGATTGTTTTTCAGGCAGTTACAAATATTAGCAGATATGCTGTCATTATTTGGGTGGCTAAAATGGGAGATGGCGTAGTTGATATATGGAACTGGCTTGTAGCAAGGGGCGTGTTTAAGTCAGATAAGACTCTTACGATAACGTTATATGGATCTATATTGGGAGTGCAAATATTTCAATATCTGGTAATTGGTCTGCTCATTTATATATCGCTCAAAAGGATTGTGAAAGATTTTAGGGAAAAGGACTATGAAATAAACAAAACAGAACTGCTGTTTCTTCTTACCCCTGCGGTCACCGGACTGCTTCTTTGTCTATTGCTGCGGATTATCATGGTCACGCTGGAGGATAAGGTCCCGAAAATGTTGTATGAAAGGTATCCTATATTAGTCATTATACTTCCAGCAATCCTGCTGTTATCGTTGATTTCTATTTTGTATGGTGTAAAGCTGTTTCAGGATATGATTTACCGGAATAAGGAAAAAAGCGAAAGGGTCATCCTTAAAAATCAGGTGAGCAGTATGCAGGAGCATATGGAGGAAATGGAGCGTATCTATTCTGAAATACAGGGGATGAAGCATGACATGAAAAACACTCTTGCAGTGATCCGGCAGCTTTCTGTAGAAGAAAAGGGAGAACTTAAGGAATATCTGTCTGATTTGGATCAGACCTTTGACCGGCTGGATATGCGTTTTAGGACGGGAAATACAGTGGCGGATATTTTGCTTAATATGAAATATCATGAGGCGGTGCGCATGATTCCGGATTTGAAGATGGATACGGATAAGCTGCTGTTTCCCCAGGATTTGAAAATTCATAGCTACGACATAGGCGTTATTCTTGGCAATGCTGTGGACAGTGCAGTCCGGGCATGTGGGAAGCTGAAAGAAAAAGAGCCCGGGGCGGATGTCTTTATCCGGTTTGAATCCCTGCAAAAAGGCAATCTTTTAGTACTGAAAGTAGAAAACAGCTTTGATGGTAAACTGGTTAGAAAGCCGCAGAAGGAATTTCCCATAACGGATAAGCCGGATAAGGAAAATCATGGGATGGGGCTTGCAAACATTAAAAATACGGTGGAGAAGTATCACGGGACAATGGATTTTAAGATAAGGGACAGGGTGTTTATCTTGTCCGTGATGATGAAAAATGAAAGGGAAAATGAAGAAGTAAGGAGGAATCATTATGAGGATAGGAACCAATAACCAGGGAATATTACAGCTTTTTGCGAGGATGACTGCAAATCAAACAACTTCCAATATGCTTTTTGGCAATACTGCCTTATCAAAGAGGTCTAGTGCCGGTGGCAGAAATACACTGGAAGACTTGCTTTCCGGACACTGTAAAAATTCTTATGGTGTAGAGGGAATGTGTGTAACAGGCAGAAGTAATTATAAAAAAATAATTCCGGTGTCGGACGAGATGAAACAGCATGTTTTAGAAGATGTAAAAAGGGCTTATTACAAATACAATGGCATGTCAGGGAATAATGAGGCTGAATGGGATGCTTATTATCGTAAAAATAATGAATATTTTAAGACGTTGAAAAAGAAAGACCGTTTATCTGCATCATGGACTTTAAGTCAACTGCACTTAGGAATATCGAAGAAGGTTACAGCTGCTATTAAGGCGGAAGTACCCGGCTGGACTCCGGGAAAGTCTATTCCCGAAGGATTGCTGGATAAGATTTTTGCGGATGAAAGCATAACCTCAATGGTGTCTGGCAAATCAAGCTCAGAGGGGGGAATGGATATAAGGATATAGGAAAATTCTATAAAAAAAGAAAGGAGGAATATGTCCGGACTTAATTAAGGGGACATAGTCGGCTCTGAATGACAGAGGAGCCGCAAGTCAAATACCCCGCAGCAAGCAAACTTGCGCTTGGCTTGTTGCGTACGCGAGAATAAAAATATGAAAATGGAGGATTAAAAAAATGGGTATAAATGGAATTGAAACAGGGAAATACATGGGCGAATCTTATCAGGAACGCCTGAGCAAAATAACAGATAAAAATGCTGCAAGTGCTTTTCAGGCAGCTTATGCAAAGAAAATGGCAGGCTCCACGGATTATATTTCAACTATCAGCAAGGCATATAGCACCGGAAAACCAAGTGCTACGAACTTTGTGGATGCGTTCCCGCAGTATGAGGTTATAACCCATGTGGGAAATGCCGATATTACCCAAGCCCGCTGGCAGAGAAACGATTTTCCTTTTTGGAAATATTTTCAGAAAAACACCCGTGCAGATGCCTTAAATGACTGGAGGCCTGTGGGTGCAAATCCGCCTCAGACCCGTGCAGATTTGCAGAGAAATTACAGCAGTGTGGGTTGTGGAAGGATGGTGGTTCTCATACCGGAGAGCCTGCAGCAGAAAATGGATGCAGACCCAGCTTATGCCCGCCAGATTGTGGCAAAGCTACAGGAATGGAAGGAAGACTATGACCGCTGGGATAATACGGTGGCAGCATCCTATGGTATGAATGTGGCAGAGCAGCAGGCAGGAAAAAGCTATGTATTTAATTTGGATGAAAACGGGGATGTGAAAAACTGTACTGTTACCGGTCCCGGAAGACTTACCGGTCCTACGAAGGAGGAGATGGAGCGGATTAAGGCCCAACAGGCAAAGAAACGGAAGCGTCATGCTAAATACATACAGATTTTAGAGGAAAGCACTGAAAAGAAAAAATTGCAGGAGCAGGCGAATATACATTTCTATCAAAGCCAGCAGGCAAGGCGTAATTTAGTAATCCTTCAGCCGGAAAATGAAATAATTCGATAAGAAAATGGAAATAATTCTGTAAGGGGAAAGGGTTGAAAAGCGAGGGTTTATCAGATATAGTTTTATTGTCTCAAAAAATAGAAGAATAATCTGTATCAGGAGGAACCAAACGTGGAAAGAGAAAATAAGAGCAGGACATTAACGGTGATATTGTTATCTGTATATCTGATTATACTGACTTGGATTATAGTATTCAAATTTTCTTTTTCTATTAATGAGCTGCCTGATTTAAGAGGTGTCAACCTGATTCCCTTTGCCGGCTCCGTTATTGTAAACGGTAAGCTGTTTTACAGTGAGCTGATTCTCAATGTTCTGGCATTTGTTCCCTTCGGTGTATATCTGAGTATGGTAAAGCCTGCATATCCTGTCTGGAAAAGGATTTTGTTGATTGCGGTGGTGAGCCTGTTGTATGAAGTCCTACAATTTATCTTTGCAATCGGAGCATCAGATATTACAGATCTCATCAATAATACGCTTGGCGGTGCCATTGGATGCCTGATATATTTTGTGTTCTCCAAAATCATGAAGGAGAAGACAAATAAGGTGTTAAACATCTTGGCGTTGCTGGGCACAGCAGGTATGGTGATATTACTTGTTTTGTTGGTTGTAAATAATTTTTAAGTCCGGTGCTGTGATTTTTTGTATAATGCGCCCGGTAACTTTACTGCGGTTGGGTATTTTGTTATAATCTATGATGAGCTGTCAGGACAGATTAAGAACTTGTGGGGGTATACGAGGTAGAGTATGCAGACTATTTTACTTGTGGAAGACGATAAGAGCTTAAACAGAGGTATTTCCCTGATATTGGAAAAGGAAGGGTATACAGTATATACTGCTTTTGATGTGGCAGGAGCAAACAAGCTCCTTGGAGAGCAGCATTTTCACCTTGTAATCTGTGATATCACGCTGCCGGATGGCAGTGGACTGGAGTTTGGAGCGAGGGTGAGAAGTACCACGGAAAGCTATTTGATTTATCTTACTGCCCTTGATTCGGAGCTGGATATTGTAAATGGCTACGAGACCGGGGCAGATGACTATGTAACAAAACCATTTTCTCTTATGGTGCTGGTTTCTAAGGTGGGAGCGCTGATGCGGCGCATGGAGGTGCAGACTGCAGGCATATTAGTTTCCGGTGATATTCAGGTGACCCTGAAGGATATGTGCGTAACCTGTAAGGGTAATCTGATTTCTTTGAGTAAAAAGGAACTACAGCTGCTTATATTTCTGATGGAGCATGCCGGACAGATTGTGACCAAGGAAAGTATTTTAGAGCATGTATGGGATTTTGACGGACAGTTTGTGGATGAAAGTGTAGTGGCGGTAAATATCAGCAGGCTGAAGAATAAGCTGGGTACAGAGGATATTTCCAACGTGAGAGGACTAGGTTACATATGGACAGGCAAAGTAAGAAAGAAGTGAAGAAATATGTGCTGTGTTTTTTTGTACTTGCAGCTGCATTTATCTTATCCGTGCTTGCTTTGGCATATCATGATGAACAGATAAAGTCTAAACAGCTTGCCCTCTTGGTGGCAGAGCATCCGGAGCTGGAGGGAACAGTGATTCGGATACTGGAAAAGGAGGATGCAAAGACAACTGTTTCTTATGCCCAAAGACAGGAGATATTAGAAGCTTTTGAGAAAAAGTATGGCTATCATATACAGGCAGGTATGTGGAGGAAGGAAATTTTCTTTGTTCTCATTTTTGGCGTATCGGTGTTTTCAGTGACTTTTTATGTGTTGTGGCTGGTGACGGCAAAGCAGAGACTGCACGGAGAGATGTCGAAAAAGTATTTGACCGAATTACTGGAGCTTTCAGAGCAGTTTCGATGTGGAGAGTACAGTATACCGGAGTCCCTGTTTGCGGGGACGGGCTTATCAGATACAGATGAAGAAAACTGGGTCCGGCTTCGGGAGTCGTTCAAGGAACTGGGGGCGTATTTTGCTGATTTAAAGGAGCACTATAAACAGGAGGATGCAGATACCAAGGCATTGATTACCAACATATCCCATCAGTTAAAAACGCCGTTGGCGGCTATCCGCATGAGTCATGAGCTGGCAGCAGGCAATTGTGTGTCCGACGAAGAGAGACAGGAGTTCATGGAGCAGGAAGAAATACAGATAGCAAAGCTGCAGGACTTGCTGGATGAATTGGTGAAGCTATCAAGACTGGAAAAGAACATGATTGTATTACAGCCCATAGCTACGGGTTTTAAGCAGACTATTACAGATGCAGTGAGTCAGATATATCCTAAGGCACATGCGAAGAAAATGGAGATTGTGGTTGAGATTACGGAGGATGCTGTTATAACACATGATGTAAAATGGACTACAGAAGCTTTAATTAATGTGCTGGACAACGCAGTAAAGTATTCGGATGCGGGAAAGCATATTTTTATTCGTATGAGCAGGCTTACCCGGTATGTATTAATTGAGATTGAGGATGAGGGGATGGGGATTCCCGGTGCTGAGCTTCACAAAATTTATCATAGATTCTATCGGGGCAGTAATGTGGAGAAGGATTCGGAGGGTGCCGGTGTGGGACTTTATCTGACACGGTGGATTATAGAGGCGCAGGGAGGAACTATTGCGGCAAAGAAAAAAATGGAGGCAGGAACGGTGTTTCGGATTATGCTGCCGAAAATTGACTGACATTGTTTGGGATTATAGAAATAAAAAAGGGGCAAATCGCTAATTGCGACTGCCCCCTTTTTAGGTACAACAAGAGATAAGAAATGGATGATTTATTACAAAACTGTTATTGTTTTTGTTAGGCTTTTGTAATGTTACAGGTGTATTGTGATACCAGAACCAAAAAATCAGGCAATACAATATAGGGAGGAAGATGTAAACATGAGTGTAATATTAGAGATAAAGGATTTAGTTAAATATTATGGTTCCGGTGAAAATCTGGTAAAGGCGGTAGACCATACCAGTTTGCAG
>CAMWOF010000011.1 GCA_947175805.1 uncultured Clostridiaceae bacterium | reverse complement strand
AAATAATAGACAGTGACACCGTATCAGAATATTACAATATACATAAACGAAATGAGGAAGCAATATGAATATCTATGCCATCGATGAGGCATCAAAAAATGAAGCCATAAAAAATACACAGGTAAGCAGTTCTGATGCCGTTATGCCAGACAGCTTTGAAAATACCCTTAAAACATCAGGCAAAAAACAAACTGCCACCCTTGATGACCTTTTCAACAAGGCGGCAAAAAAATATAACGTAGATGTAAATCTTTTAAAAGCCATTGCCAAACAGGAATCCAACTTCCAAGCGGATGCAGTATCCAAAGCAGGGGCGCAGGGTATTATGCAGCTCATGCCCGCTACGGCAAAGGCGATGGGCGTGAAAAATGCCATGGATCCGGAGCAAAATATTATGGGCGGCGCAAAGCTCATCTCCCAACTGCTAAAAAAATATAACGGTGATGTAAAGCTGGCGCTTGCGGGATATAATGCCGGCATTGGTAATGTAGCAAAATATAACGGAATTCCACCCTTTAAAGAGACACAAAATTACATCAAAAAGGTTATGAATTACTATAAAAACGGCGTCAATGCTCCAAACTGTACTTATGCCACAGGCAAAGAAGGCAGTCAGTCCGAAGGCATTTCTGATTCTGACCTCCACATTATCGGCATTTATGGCGGCACACCTGCACGGCAGACAGCGCCGGATGCTTCCTTGCTTGCAGATTCCGGCGAGGATATTTTCAGTTATCAGGACTATATGCGTTTTATTGATATTTTTATGTCAATGATGCAGCACTGCGAAATATAAACCGCAGCAAAATTCCGGCGCTTATTAGGCAATTTTGTCGTTAATATTTTTCTTCACAATTCGTTAAGAATTTCTTTAAAAACAATACAAAAATTGGTCACAATTCTTTTGTATACTAATACCATAGAGTTGAGTTACAGGTATCAACTCTTGCATATCACACCTCCTCATAATCAGTGATATCGTACGAAAGTACATAGAGCCGGTGCTTGCGAAAACCTTGCACTGGCTCTGGACCTAACAAAAGCACCCGTGCAGCATATCTCCTCCCCCTTATATAAAAGATGTTGCATGGTTGTTTTCATAAAAAAACTGAGGGCAATTCTAAATAAATTGCCCTCTTTTTGTATTCTGGATTACTCCTCGCTCATCTTTGCCAGCTTCGCCGCCTGGTCGGCTGCAATGCAGGCATCAATAATCTCCTGGATATCACCGTTCATAATCTTATCCAGCTTGTATAAGGTCAGATTAATTCTGTGGTCGGTTACTCGTCCCTGTGGAAAATTGTAGGTGCGGATTTTCTCGGAGCGGTCACCGGTTCCCACCTGGCTCTTTCTGAGGTCTGCCTCCGCATCATGCGCTTTCTGCTGCTCTATATCATAGAGCTTCGCCCGCAGCAATGCATACGCCTTCGCCTTATTCTGAAGCTGGGATTTCTCCGTCTGGCTGTAGACAACGATACCTGTCGGGTAATGGGTCAGCCGCACCGCCGAATCCGTTGTATTGACACACTGTCCGCCGTTTCCTGATGCGCGCATCACATCGATACGGATATCCTTTTCATCAATCTCTACCTCGACTTCCTCCGCCTCCGGCAGCACAGCCACACTGATGGTAGAGGTATGGATACGCCCGCCGGATTCTGTCTCTGGAACACGCTGAACGCGATGGACGCCGCTCTCGTACTTAAGTACGGAATAGGCGCCGCTTCCGGTAACCATAAAAGTCACTGACTTCATACCGCCGATGCCGATTTCCTCCACCTCCATCGTCTCAACCTTCCAGTTTCTCCCCTCCGCATAATGCACATACATACGGTAAATCTCTGCAGCAAACAAAGCTGCCTCATCCCCGCCTGCACCCGCACGGATTTCCACAATCACATTCTTATCATCGTTGGGGTCTTTCGGAAGCAGAAGCACCTTCAAAGCCTCCTCACAGGCTTCTATAGCCGCCTTGGCGTCATTTAGCTCCTCCTTCAGCATTTCCCGCATTTCCTCGTCGTTTTCTTCCTCCAGCATGGAAAGGCTGTCCTCCAACGTCTCCTTTGCTCCTTTATACTCCTGATATTTCTCCACAATCGGAGCCAGATTACTCTGTTCCTTCATCAAATCACGATACTGCTTCTGGTCATTGATGATATCCGGGTCATTCAACATTTCCATGACCACATCATACCGCGCCAGCAAATCTTCTAATTTATCAAACATTCTTTTTTCCTCCAAAACTCTGTCGGATGCTCCGTAGGAGCCGACCAATCATAACCTTCATATTTCACTTTACACTACCTTAGCCATGAGACGGCACTTTTATATTTTTTAATATTATTTTATACATAAATTGTGATTAATCGATGCTTCGCCCGAAAGGAATTTCATGGCAGCTTTCTTGCCAGGACGACTCTGTCCAAACCGGCCAAATCCTTCACGATTTCAATATCTCCATACCGGGCAGCTACAAGTATCTGCCGGAGGTCATTTCCCTGGTCATATCCAATTTCAAAACAAATATATCCGTCTTCATTCAGATAACTCCCTGCTTCCTTTACAATCCTTCTATAGAAATCCAAGCCATCCCCACCGCCGTCCAAAGCCAGCGCCGGTTCAAAATCTCTTACCTCCTCCATCAGCGTGGGAATCACGTCACTTCTGATATATGGAGGATTCGATACAATCATATCATATTGTCCCTCTATCCGTTCAAATATATCCGATACCACAAACCGGACACTGTTTTTCTCATTTTCACCGTCCTCTACTGTAAGCCCCAGCCGTTCGGCATTTTTCCCTGCGACCTCTATCGCTTTTTCAGAAATATCCGCCAGAGTCACACAAGCTCCGGAAAGCTTCGCCAAACTAAGGCCAATGCAGCCGGAACCACAGCATAAATCCAGTATATGCATATGCGGCTTTAAGCGTTTCATTGCCTGCTCTACCAAAATTTCCGTATCCTGCCTCGGAATCAACACATGCTCATTGACATAGAAGCAAAATTCCATAAAGGGCTGCTCCCCTAAAATATACTGCATCGGATAATGGGTACACCTCTTAGAAATCCACATCCTGTACTGTGACTCATTCTCCGCCGAAACAGCGGCGTCGCTATGCAGAAAAATCCATGTCCTGTTTACCTGGAGCAGATGGCAAAGAAAGTATTCCGCCTCGTTTGCCCCATTTTCAATGCCGGCTTCCAGCAGTCTGGCTTTTCCGTATGATAATAAATCCTGCACATTCATATCATTATTTCTCCAGCCTGCCGTTTCGCATGGCATCTAAGTAGGTGCGCCAATCCAGGACTGCCTCCACAGACGCAATTGCCACCTCTGCCATATCCAAATCCGGCTCTTTTGTGGTCAACCGCTGCACCCACATCCCCGGCTTGGAAAGTATCGACATCAGCTTGGAATCATTTCTCCCCGCCAACATAATAAATTCATAGGAAATACCTGCAATCACCGGCACCAGCAGCACTCTGTACAGCATACGCAGCCATGTGGACGGCGTATTGATAAACATAAACACAATAATGGAAATTATCATGACTACAAAAATGAAGCTTGTGCCACAGCGTTTATGATATCTGGAATGTTTCATGACATTCTCCGGCGTCAGGTCATCCCCCGCCTCTAAGCAATTTATGGTTTTGTGCTCCGCACCATGGTACATAAAGGTGCGCCTGATATCCTCCATCTGGGAAATTAAAACCACGTACCCAAGGAAAATCAGCATGCGGAGAAGCCCTTCTATGACAGCCAGGATATAATGATTTATTATCACATTATCCAAAAGCTGCACCAAAAATGCAGGGAGCAGCATAAACAGTCCGATGGCAATAGCAATAGCAATCAGAACCGTAATAAAATTAATCACAGATTCCGCCTTCTCCTTAAACATTTTTTGCATCACTTTGTCGGCAGCCGTCTCCTGCTCTTCCTCCTCGTAAAACTCTGCAGAATAGGTCAGCGTTCGCATGCCGATGACCAGGGATTCCACAAAGTTGAATATACCGCGGATAAATGGTATCTTAAATAGCGCAACGCGCTCCCCAAGGGGGAGATATTCCTGCGTCATGACATCTATTGTTTTATCCGGCTTTCTGACAGCAACTGCATATTTGTCATAATTTCGCATCATGACCCCCTCTATCACTGCCTGCCCGCCAATTCGTACTTTTTTCATGTACTTTCTCCTCAAATTATAAAACACACTGCAAAAAAGAAAATAGGCCGGGGCCGCAGTCCCAACCTAAATTCACACATACCTCTCTATTGCGCAACGCCGTACTTACGATTGAACTTATCAATACGTCCGCGAGCCTGAGCTGCCTTCTGCTGTCCTGTGTAGAAAGAATGACACTTAGAACAAATCTCTACATGAATATCCTGCTTTGTAGAACCTGTCACAAATTCATTACCACAGTTGCATACCACTTTAGCTTGATAATAATCCGGATGGATTCCTTCTCTCATTGTTATTCACCTCACTGTATAAAATCTCTATAAGAGCCAGCACTGTGTGCTAATCTTCTCTTTTCAACAACTTCTAAAGTGTATCATAAGACAGCATACAATGCAAGTACTTTTTCTTATATTAATGCTTTCTGACCAAAGATTTTTGAATAAGCTGTACAAATTCTGCATTATCTCTTGTTCTGATAAACAGCTTCAAAATCTCCTCTGTAGCCTCCTCACTCTTTTGCCCGGACAACTCCCGGTGAATGGCAGCCACTGTCTCCTGCTCCTCCTTCGAGAGCAGCAAATCATCACGCCTTGTACTGGATTTTGATAAATGAATAGCGGGGAAAATACGCTTTTCAGATAATTTGCGGTCGAGTACAAGCTCCATGTTACCTGTGCCCTTAAATTCCTCAAACACGACATCATCCATCTTAGAGCCTGTCTCTACCAAGGCGGTAGCGAGGATCGTCAGGCTTCCGCCCTCTCTCATGTTACGGGCCGCACCAAAAAATTTCTTCGGCATATGTAATGCCGCAGGGTCAAGACCACCGGTCAAGGTACGTCCACTTGGCGGAACGGTTAAATTATATGCTCTGGCCAATCTCGTGATGCTGTCTAAAAGAATGACAACATCCTGCTTATGCTCCACTAAACGCTTTGCCCTCTCTAACACCATCTCCGATACCCGCTTGTGATTGTCAGGAAGTTCGTCAAAAGTGGAGTAGATAACCTCCACATTCGGTCCAGCAATAGACTCTCTGATATCCGTTACCTCCTCGGGGCGCTCATCAATCAGGAGCACAATTAAATGCATGTCAGGATAGTTTCGGCTGATGCTGATAGCCGCCTGCTTTAACAGCGTTGTCTTACCTGCCTTCGGCGGAGACACAATCATACCTCTCTGTCCTTTTCCTATCGGTGCCAACAAATCCATAATTCGCATTGGCACTGTCTTTGAATATGGGTTTTCCAGATTTATCCTCTCATCAGGAAAAATAGGTGTCAGCTTTTCAAACGGAGTTCTCCTGCTGATTTCCTCCACCGGATATCCATTTACCGTGGAGACATACAAGAGAGCCCGAAACTTCTCTACCTTTGCCGGATTACGCACCTTAATCCCACCTGAGATAATATCGCCTGTCTTCAGACCCATGCTTTTAATCTGTCCCGGTGCAATGTAAATATCATTTTCACTGGGCAGGTAATTCTCGCCACGGATAAAACCGTATCCCTCGGGCATAATTTCCAAAATTCCGTTTGCCCGCTCCCCACTGTCTAACGGGTCTGTGCCATCCATCAAAATCGTTTCCTTGACTGGAGCCTGCTTCTTTTCATGCCCACGCACATCCTGGACATTCTCCTGTCTGCGGTTCACATGGTAATTTCCCGCACTCTCCTCTACGCCGGACTTCCTCTGCCCGTCCGCCGGAATCGCTCTGGTCCGGCGCTGGAATTCCACCGTACGGAGCGTCTGTTTTTTTTGCGGTGTGCTTTCTGTATTTTTTCTCTCGGCCGTCCGGTTTTCTTCCTCCGGCCTTTCAGATGTCCTTTTTACACTGCCCTTCTTTTCTGTATCGGTTCTGGCATCTCCGGTCTTTTTTACTGCCTGCGTTTTACCCGCATCATCGTAAGCCTTTAATTTCTCCACAATCTGACCCTTTTTCAGTCCCGTGATGCTCCCGATTTTGCGCTCCTTCGCCAACTGCTTCAGCTCTGGCAGCTTCATACTTTCATAATCCATATGTCTTCTCCAATCTTAATTATATGGAAATATTCTTATAGTGACTACTACCCTGAATTAAAGATATTCATCCCAGATATGAGGATAGTGTATCACACTTTTTTCCAAATGTCACGCAATATTTCATAACACATAGTTCCATAGCTACATTCTGTCTTCGTATGCTTTTCTTCTTGCCATTCATTTTTGCAGGTGCTATGATATAGTTATATATTTGCGATAAGGAAGGAACATACCATGGATAATTATGAAAAGGCATTACAGCTTCACGAGGAATGGCAGGGAAAAATTTCTACCGAATCAAAATGCACAGTAGCGACCAGGGAGGATTTGGCAGTTGCCTATACACCCGGCGTTGCAGCGCCTTGCCGGGCAATTGCGCAGGACAAGGAAGCCGTTTATAAATATACCATCAAATCTAACACGGTTGCCGTGATATCTGACGGCAGCGCTGTGCTGGGACTTGGCAATATCGGTCCCCAGGCGGCAATGCCTGTAATGGAGGGCAAGGCAGTACTTTTTAAGGAATTTGGCGGTGTAAATGCATTTCCGATTTGCCTTGACACCCAGGACACGGATGAGATTGTAAAAACCGTCATCAACATTGCACCTGCTTTTGGCGGAATCAACCTGGAGGATATTTCTGCACCACGGTGCTTTGAAATTGAGGAGCGTTTAAAAAAAGCATTGGACATCCCGGTCTTCCACGATGACCAGCACGGAACCGCCATTGTAGTGCTTGCGGGCATTATCAACGCCCTTAAAGTAGCTGATAAGAAAAAAGAAAACTGTAAAATTATCATTAACGGCGCCGGTTCTGCCGGTATCGCCATCTGCAAGCTTCTTCTCGCCTACGGTTTCCCGGATATTACGCTGTGCGATATCAACGGCATTGTCAGTGAGGCAAGCAAAGAGCTAAACTGGATGCAGAAGGAAATGTGCAAGGTAACTAACCTCTCCAAAAAGACCGGCTCCCTGGCTGATGCCTTGATTGGTGCCGATATCTTTATCGGAGTTTCTGCGCCAAACATCGTAACCCCTCAAATGGTTGCTTCTATGAATAAAAATGCAATCCTATTTGCCATGGCAAATCCAACACCGGAAATTATGCCGGATGCAGCAAAAGCCGCCGGCGCACTGGTGGTAGGAACCGGACGCTCCGATTTCCCAAACCAGGTAAATAATGTGGTTGCTTTCCCAGGCATATTTAAGGGTGCCTTAGAAGGCCGGGCAAAGCAGATTACAGAGGAAATGAAGCTGGCTGCTGCCCTTGCCATCGCCGGACTTGTCCCGGAGGAAGAATTAAACGCTGACAATATCATGCCGCAGCCCTTTGACCCCAGAGTTGCCGATGCTGTCAGCCGTGCGGTAAAGGAGCATATCAAAGAATAAACCACCCGAAGGAGAGAAAAACCATGAACAGCAATGGTTTAATACTTTACAAGTTAATCATTCTCTATATGCTGGATCGGGTGGACTTTCCGCTGACCAACGCACGTCTCTCACAGTTTATTATTGACCGGGGCTATACCACATATTTTAATTTGCAGGAGGCTATCCACCAACTAGTTGACGATGGCTTTATTACATCCACCATGATTCGGAACACCTCCCGCTACCAGTCTACCCCGGAGGGCAGGGAGGCACTGGCGTTTTTTGAAAATAAGCTGTCCGAGGGAATCAAACAGGACATTTTAAATTTTTTCAGCGAGGAGAAAATCAACCTCAAAAATGAGGTTGAGCTGATGGCAGATTACTATCCTACCCCCAGGGGGGAATACACTGTAATCTGCGCCATCAATGACCGTGGAGACACTGTATTGGAACTTAAAATGAACGTGACGTCAAAAGACCAGGCGATTGCAATCTGCGACGCCTGGCCGGAAAAAAGTACTACTACCTATCAATATCTTCTGAAGAACCTATGGTTTGAAGAATCAGATTCATAATCTCCTCCCGCCCCTGCTTTGTCTGGGAAGAGAAGGGAATCACAATTCCATCCTTTTCCACTCCTAGGCCCGTTTTCACTGCCTTTACGTGCTTTTGCACCTGGCTTCTGTTCAGCTTATCCAGCTTTGTGGCAATAATCACCGGGCGGTAACCGTTCGCAATCATCCAATCATACATCAGCTTATCATTTGCCGATGGGTCATGGCGAATATCCACCAGCAGGAATACAAGACAAAGCTGTTTTGATCTTCTCAGATAACGCTCTATCATTTTGCCCCATTTTTCCTTGATTTGTATGGATACCTTTGCGTAGCCGTAGCCCGGCAAATCCACAAAGTACAATTGCTTATTAATGTTATAAAAATTTATTGTCTGGGTCTTACCGGGCTGGGAGGAGGTTCTTGCCAGGGATTTCCGATTCATCAAGGCATTTATCAGAGAGGATTTCCCCACGTTAGATTTGCCTGCAAAGGCAATCTCCGGCAAGCGATTCTCTGGCAGCTTACTGGTAATACCGCAAACGGTTTCTAATTCTGCACTCTTTATTTTCATATTTTATAACCTCTCAAAGCGTGTGAAAGCACCTCTGACATGTTCGCCACATAGGTAAGCGTCAGCCCTTTTGTAATCTCCGCATCAATTTCCGCCACATTTGGCTGATTTTTCTCCGGCAGAATCACTTCGGTTTTTCCTGCCATTTTTGCTGCTAAGAGCTTCTCCTTCAGCCCGCCAATTGGCAGCACCTTGCCCCGTAATGTCACCTCGCCGGTCATTGCAATATCTCCCCGGACAGGGATCCCCGTAACCGCAGAATAGATGGCAGTCGTCATGGTAATGCCGGCAGAGGGACCGTCCTTCGGCGTTGCTCCCTCCGGGACATGCACATGAATATCATGCTTCTCAAAAAAATGCCTGCCAATTTTCGGATTCGCAGCAGCCGTCTCCTTAAGCTTTCCTTCCGCAGCTTTCTTATCCTGCTTTTCTTCAAAGAGGAGACTCTGAACATGACTTAAGGCAATGGCAGCAGATTCCTTCATCACATCTCCCAGATTGCCGGTCAGCTTAAGCTGTCCTCTGCCCTCTAAAATATTTACCTCTACCTCAAGGGTGTCTCCCCCCACTGCAGTCCAGGCAAGACCGGTTACGCTTCCGCACTTGTCCTGAATATCCTTCTCATCAGTCCGGTACTTCTCCGGTCCCAACAGGGACTCCAGCATAGACGCCCGCACTCTCACGCTTTTTTTCTCCTTCAACACAAGCTGCCTTGCCGCCTTTTGACATAGCTTGCCGATGGTGCGCTCTAAGTTCCGCACACCGGCCTCTTTTGTATATGCAGAAATAATAAGCTGCAATGCGCCCTCGTCTATCTTAAACTGCCGCTTATTCAATCCGTTTTTCTGAATCTGCTTCCCCACAAGGTACTGTGTAGCAATATGAAGCTTTTCATTTGCAGTATAACTGTTAACCTCAATGATTTCCATTCGGTCTAACAGCGGTCTCGGAATCTGTGACGCATCATTTGCAGTGGCAATAAACAATACCCGGCTCAAATCCACCGGCAATTCAAAATAATGATCCACAAACTGGTTGTTCTGCTCACTGTCAAGAATCTCTAAAAGCGCCGCTGATGCATCTCCCTTATAATCCTTGCTGATTTTATCCACTTCATCCAATAAAATCAATGGATTTTCACTCTTTGCATGAATCATGGCATCTGCAACCCGGCCCGGCATAGCGCCCACATAGGTCTTTCTATGCCCCCGAAGCTCCGCTTCATCATGGATACCGCCCAGACACAATCTCTCATATTTCCTGTTTGTCGCCCTGGCAATCGACCTGGCAATCGAAGTCTTTCCGGTTCCCGGAGGCCCAACCAGACAGATAATCGGTGCATTCGTATCTTTTGCAAGCATCTGCACTGCCAACGTGTCAATCACACGCTCCTTTACATTTTTCAGACCATAATGGTCTTGGTCAAGTATGCGGATTGCCCTTGCCAAATTATGGGAAAGCCGCGGTCTTACGCCCCATGGATATGAGAGCAGCGTCTCAATATATGTACGCAACACTGTACTTTCTGAGGACATGGAGGAAATATTGGAAAACCGCTTGATATCCCTTGTCAGCTTCTCCCTGACCTCCTCAGGACATTGGAGACTGTTCAGACGCTCCATATATTCTGCGGCATCATCTCCAGTGGTTTCCTCTCCCAACTCCTGCTTAATCAGACGCATCTGTTCCCGAAGAACATACTCCTTCTGATTCTCTGATACTGCCTGCTTTAAATGGGCATTCATTTCTTCCTTGATTGCATTTACATCCAGCTCATTTCTGGCAATCTGTAAAAAGGTCTCGATACGCTCTTTTAAACTTGTTTGCTCAAGAATCTGCATTTTCTTTTTATATGAAATATCCATATACTCAGAAAGGGTATAAAGCAGGGATACAATATCCTCTGTCTTTTGCAATCTTTCATACAGATAAATAGATTTATGGTCTCCATCCGGCTCAAATTTATTCAACATCTCCCGCATCAGGGAAAGATAAGCTTCCCGTTCTACAGAGTTCAGGGAATCATCCAACTCGCTGCCGCAGGCATAAATGGATGCCCGGTAATAAGGCTTCTCCATGATAATTTCAAAAAGCTCTGCCCTGCCCACAGCCTCAATTCTGACGCTGACAATATCCTTTGACACACGCATCATCTGTTTTACTCTTCCGATGACTCCCATAGAATACAGCGTCTCCTTCGTAACCTCCTCTGATTCTCCCCGCATGGTCACGACAAATACCGGCTCATCTTCCTTCATACATATCTCCACAGCCCGTACTGTTTCGTCTTTTTTTGCATTAAAATGAACAGTGGTGGTAGGCATCACTGTAATTCCCCGCACAACCACCATAGGCATTTTTAATTGTTCTCTCTCCATAGGATTCCTCCCTTAAAATCAACGCCCCCGGCTTAGCTGCAAGCCGGATTTATATAAATCTCAGGCTTCTCATGTGCTCTATATGAGAAGCGCCAATACAGGAAAGGGACCTCCACTACGAATACCGCGTATCAGCCCCTTTTTCACTCCTTTTATATATAACCGTACTGTCAACTGCTCAGGCTATCTCGTCGCTGTTCTTTTTCAAGCGGGTCTTGGAAAACAGCTTCCTCGGAACCGGATGCTCTGAACGCTCAATCAAAGCCTCTGCGCCGCTTTCCACCATTGCCTTCGTGACAGTTACCTGTGTCACTGTATCATCGGATGGAATATCATACATCAAATCCATAACCACATTCTCTATAATGGAACGGAGTCCTCTGGCACCGGTCTTTCTCTCCATGGCCAGAGCAGCAATGGATTTCAAAGCGTCCTCCTCAAAAACAAGTTTTACGCCGTCCATCTCAAAAAGCTTCTGATACTGCTTACAGATTGCGCTTTTCGGCTCCTTCAAAATACGAACCAAGGTCTGCTCATCCAACAAATCCAGCGTTGCGGTAATCGGCATACGCCCAATAAACTCAGGAATTAAACCGTACTTCACGTAATCCTGTGGTAATACCTGTTTAAACAGCTCTCCCACATTCGCCTTGCTCTTATCTACAATATCTGCATTAAAGCCAATTGACTTCTTGCCAATCCGGTTCTCAATAATCTTATCCAAGCCCTCAAAGGCACCGCCGCAGATAAACAGAATATTGGTAGTGTCTATCTGAATAAACTCCTGATGGGGATGTTTTCTCCCACCCTGCGGGGGTACGGAGGCAACCGTTCCCTCCACAATCTTCAAAAGTGCCTGCTGAACACCCTCTCCTGATACATCTCTGGTGATAGACACATTTTCTGATTTTTTTGTAATCTTATCTATCTCATCAATGTAGATAATGCCGTATTCCGCCTTATCCACATCATAGTCTGCCGCCTGAATCAGCTTCAGCAAAATGTTTTCCACGTCCTCACCCACATAGCCTGCCTCAGTAAGCGCCGTGGCATCCGCAATCGCAAACGGCACATTCAGAAGCTTCGCCAAGGTCTGCGCCAAATATGTCTTACCGGAACCCGTAGGACCTAACATAATAATATTGCTTTTTTGCAATTCCACATCCAGATTCTTCTCTGACAGAATTCTCTTGTAATGGTTGTATACGGCAACTGACAAAACCTTTTTTGCCTGATCCTGCCCAATTACATACTGATCCAGAAAATCCTTAATCTCTCTTGGCTTTAACAGATTAATTTCTGAATCTACCGGCTCATTATCAAACTCATCCGCAATGATATCGGCACATATCTCAATACATTCATCACAGATATATACATCCTGCCCTGCTATCAGCTTACGAACCTGATCCTGTGGTTTGTTACAGAAGGAACACCGCAGTTGTTTTCTATCATCAATACCTTTTGCCATCATAATCTCCTTAAACAAAAAACTTCGTTTGGGTGCGCTTGGGAGGCTTATTTCCCTTCACGCTTTGTGATTACATTGTCAATCAAGCCATACGCTACCGCCTCTTCAGCAGACATATAATTATCCCGCTCTGTATCGCGTTCAATTATCTCCAATGGCTTGCCCGTATTTTCACTTAAAATCTTATTCAGCTTTGCCCTGGTCTTTAAAATATGATCCGCTACAATCTTAATCTCTGTTGCCTGCCCCTTGGCACCGCCCAAAGGCTGATGAATCATAATCTCAGAATTCGGCAGTGCATACCGCTTGCCCTTCGCACCGCCTGCTAACAAAAAGGCACCCATACTGGCAGCCATGCCGCAGCAAATCGTAGACACATCACACTTAATATAGTTCATGGTATCATAGATCCCCCAGCCCGCTGTCACCGAACCGCCCGGACTGTTAATGTACAGGCTGATATCCTTGGACGGATCCTCCGACTCCAGAAACAGCAGCTGTGCAATAATCAGGCTGGCACTGGTATCATTTACCTCATCGCCCAAAAATATGATACGATCCTTTAACAATCTTGAATAAATATCATAGGAACGCTCGCCCTTACTTGTCTGTTCCACAACATATGGCATAAAACTCATAGCTAAAACCTCCTAATCTCTGTCGGATGCTCTATTATTTCTCAATTGCTTCCTTGACAACAAAATCTACAGCCTTCTGCACTGCGATATCCATCATGATGGCCTCCTTTTCCTGCTCTCCAATCATCTCGGACAGCTTCTCGGCATCCATCTGATACATATTCGCCATCTTATCCAGCTCTTCTTTTTGTTCTTCCTCAGAAACCTCAATATTTTCTGCCTTCACAATTGCCTCCAGCACCAAACGGGACTGAATCCTGTGCTTTGCCTCCGGCGCCATGGACTCCATGAACCTGTCATGATCAAGCCCTGTAAACTGGAAGTACTGTTGGATAGATAATCCCTGGTAACTGATTCTCTGTGCAAACTCGTTATACATCTGCTCTTTTGTATTATCAATCATCGGCTCCGGAATATCCATCTGCGAATTCTCTATAATAGCATCCACAACCGCATTTTCCTTTGCCCGGTCAGCCTCCTTTTGCTTGTCCTTAAGAAGCTTTTCCTTTACATCCGCCTTGTATTCATCAAGAGTATCAAATTCTGAAATCTCAGATGCAAACTCGTCATTTAACTCCGGCAGCTCATTTGCCTTGATAGAATGAATCTTTACCTTGAATACCGCCGGTTTGCCTGCCAAATCAGCCGCCTGATAATCCTCAGGGAAGGTAACATTGACCTCCACATCCTCATCAATCTTCTTACCCACTAACTGCTCCTCAAAATCACCGATAAAGGAATGGGAACCCAGCTCCAATGGGTAATTATCACCCTTGCCGCCCTCAAACGGCTTGCCGTCCATGTAACCGTCAAAATCAATAACCACCGTATCACCAAGCTCTGCCGGGCGATCCGTAATATCCAGTGACCTTCTGTTTTGCATCTGTGCCTTCTTTAACTCTTCTTCTATCTCAGCATCCGTCACTTCCACATCGACCTTATCCACAGCAATTCCCTTATACTCACCCAGAGTCACCTCCGGCTTTGTTGCAACCATGGCAGTGAAAATGAAATCCTTGCCCTTTTCCATCTGTTCCGCATCAATCTCCGGTCTTGATACAATATCCAAATCACATTCCTCAAGCGCCTCCGGATATGCCTCCTGAATACAAATATTGGCTGCATCCTCATAAAACAGCTCCGGTCCATATACCTTCTCTAAATATGCCTGAGGAACCTTGCCCTTTCTAAAGCCCGGTACAGAAATCTTATTCTTCTGTTTATGATACGCCTGCGTCATCGCCTTGGTAAAAGTTTCTGCAGAAACGGTAATCGTAAGCTTCGCCATATTCTTTTCCAATTTTTCTACTGTTAAACTCATTTAACATATCCTCCTTGTATATATCTCTTAAATAATTATTTCTTCGCACATACTAACAAATTATAGCAAGAATTCATAAATATGTAAAGGAAAAAATAGAAAAAGGAAGGTCGGGATTCTCCGACCTTCCTAAACGTCTCTACGGATTGCTTGAGACGCCACGAAATCTAACCAAGCAAAGCCAGGCTTACTTGCCGGACATCTGCTCCTCCTGTCTCTTAATCATCTGTCTTACCATCTCGCCACCGATAGAGCCGGTCTGTGCAGATGTTAAGTCACCGTTGTAACCATTCTTCAGGTTTACGCCAATCTCCTGCGCAACCTCCATCTTGAACTTGTTCATTGCGTCCTTAGCCTTTGGGACTTCCATGTTTGAACTTGCCATTTTTGTTACCTCCAATATAATATATTTATAGTAAAAGCAGTAATAAGCTTAATCACTTATTACTGCTTCTGCCTAGTATTATCTGCATATTCAGACAAATTATATTGGAAATTTTTTCTTCTGTATATTTTATTTGTACTTTTTCTTCAAAACCACAATTCCGGCCAAAGATATCATCAAAATACCTCCCATGGCTGCCAAAGGAGCCTCGTCTCCCGTCTTTGGTGAAGAATCATAAACCTTAACAGTCTTATCGGAATTATCCTTTCCGCCCTTACCGCCATCATTACCCGGTTTATTATCGTTCGGTTTATTATCACCCGGTGTAGTATCACCTGTGCCGCCTGTCGTCTTATAGGTGATAACATAGGTTGAAAAACGATTTGTCTCCAATGTATAGCTGTTTGCACTCTTATCCAAATCCCGCAGGATCTTGGCGGTATTATTATGAACCCGAATTACGCTCTTTTGCGCTGCCTTGATTACTTTCGATGACAACGGCACCGTAATTTTTAAGGTCACACCGCCGGAAAGCTGCGTAACGCTCTTTTTAGACTCTATAACACCAGAAGCATAGGTACGAATCTTGGTCAATGATAAATCCAGATACATATCCGCCTTTTCATCATCATCCATCAGCTTATAGAGCGCCTTCAATGTGCTCTGCGATATTGCACCGGAGGTTTTATATTCCACATTCAACCGGAATTCCACCGTACCGCCCTCGGCAATAAACTGCTTATCAGCGTCCGTAAAGTTCACCGTGTCATAAGCAAAAATATCATCAAGGCCCGATACAGATATCCCCGGCGTCTTGCTGCCGTTAATTAACACGGTTGCAATCATACCGCTTCGCAGCGTAATCAAAATATCACCGGTTGGGTCAATCACCTTGCCCTTGTATATATTTACAGAAACTGTCTTTGAAGTAATACCGTTTGTCGCCGTAATATTATAGTTTCCATCAGGAACCTTTGTAAATACAAAGGACTTACCGCTCTTTATTTCGGTTGTCTGCAATACAGTGTTACCCTCCATCAGGGAAACCGTAATCTTTGCATTGGCATTATCCGCATCCACAACCTTGCCGGATACATTGATTCCTTCCGCACCTGCGGTCTTAAAGGAACCCGTATAGGTCAACGCCTCTCCCAATGCAGACACTGACGTAATTCTGTACTCATATTTTGTATTTGACTTCAGGTTCTTGAAGGAATATGAGGCTGTCACATTCCCTAAAACATCCTTTACAAGATATGGCGTAACTGTTTTATAGCTCTTAGCGCTTGCCTTCTTATACTCATATTTTACAGAAGCAATCGGATATGTGCCCCGGTAAGTGATATTGCTGACCGTCGCCGTGGTCTTTGTAATATCCCTGATTGTATTTACCTTCATTGTCATCGGCTGATATGCCGCTGTATTAGAAAGGTTTCCGGCAGCGTCATAAACCTCAACCACATAATTTCCCGGACTTGACACCACAAATGTACCCTGGTAGCCTTTGCCGTCTGAAAGCGCAGCCACTTTAGAGGATACCGTTGTCTTGCCGTTCACCACGCGAATCCTGTTAGCATCGACGCCACTCACTGCATCAGACACCGTAAATGTCACAACCTGCTGCGTAGAATCCGGCACAACCTTTGTAACCATACACTCCGGCGCTGTGCTGTCCACATATAACAAACCTGCATACTCTGTCTCTGTCTTTACACCGGAAGCTGTCTCTGTCCAAACCCTCAGATGCCAAATACCATCCTGCGGCACCCTCATCTGTGTCATTGCCGTGATTTGTGTAGCCTCTGCCGGCTCTGCATCACCACTCCACAACTTACAGTAGGTAGTAACCGGAACTCTTCCCGTATCCTCTGCCGGAGTAATGGTTACCGTCGGCTTTGTCACATACCAGCCATTTGTTCCATCCGGAATCTCCGGACTTATACTTACAGAGCCATTCTTCGGAACCTCTGTGGAAATCTTGTCAAAGGTCAGTGTCTTTGTAGCTTCATTATATGCCTCATCCCTTGCATATATGGTGTAATCTCCTGCCATAGTAGCTTTCAGCGTATAAGTGCCGTCCTTTGCAGGCTGCAGCTCGAAGGAATCTCCATTCGGAGCCACTGCACTCACCTTATACACGCCGCTGATATCATCTGTAACAGTAAACGGAATCTCCACCACCTGCGTCCAGATATCCGGAATCACATTCTCATCCATATGGATTACCGGTGCAGCCAAATCAATTCTGACAGTGGTAAGCTCCGACTTACCGGATGTATTAGTAGCGTTATCTGTAACATCCAATGACACGCCATAGATACCGCTGTCCTTAAAGGTATACGGCAGTTCCACATAAGAGCTGCTATCACCTCGATGTATGCCATCCTCCAATGTCTTTCTGTCTACATCACCGTTGACATACCAGTCAGCAAAATGAATACCGGAATCAGACTCTTTCACCTCTGCAACCACTTGAATTGGCTGGTTATACCAGTTTCCACTGGAAAGGTTAGAAATCCTATCGCCGTCCAGGTTTGCAATGTGATAGCCTACAATCTGAGGGTCTGTATTCTCGATTACCCACTCCTGACCGCCATTTTTACCTACAAGCCTGGTCACCTCTGAGGTCTTGCCTGCCACATCCTCCAGATAGAACAACAGCTCACTCTTCGTTCCAAGCGGTATATTAATGCTGACAGTATCTGACTCCTCACCGTTTAACTCCTGCTCAGTCCATTTCTCAGCATTATTCACCTTGTAATAAATCCTTGCACAGCCGCTCTTATTGTCCGTAATCGTCATGGTAGCGGTTACGTCCTCTTTAAAGAAATTGCCGTACTCCAGGAAGTACCCGATATTATCCAGGACAGAAGCCTTGCTTGATGCCGTAAAGGTCACTTCACCGTCAATCTTCGGCGCTTCGCTGTCCACATAAAATGTCATTTTATCAGAATCTGTAGTATAAGCGCCGGTTCTGCTGTTCTTCATGGTAAACTGAATCTCGTGCCCATTCATGCTGCTCTCGTCGTTAATGACAAGCTCCTTCACCCATTCTGGAGATTTTTCTTCACGAATCAGGTTGTAGTAATCCGGCGCATGCTGAATCACAGGTGAAATGGTCACCACGCTGGTATACCACTGGATATCTCCAACCTTCTTGCCCAGCGTGCCCGAAATTCTATAATTGCCATTTTCTGCATCCGCTGCAACATCCGTCGCCTCATCCTGCAGAACAACCAGCTTACAAATCGCCTTTTCACAGGTAACATCATAATTATCTGACTTCAAATCAGCGTTTACCTGTACCTCAGCCCCAGTCGTTACATCCGGGAACTGATAGGTGACAACCAGCACATTGGTATTCGGGATTTTTACACCGTTTGCGTTTGGTACGGTCAGGCCTCCATCCCTATCTACCACTTCCTTCGTTGCTGCAGGCACGCCTGCTGCAT
>CAMWOF010000010.1 GCA_947175805.1 uncultured Clostridiaceae bacterium | reverse complement strand
GGTGGATATGTACATTGCCCAGTTGAAGCAGGAGCATATGGCGGATATCGCAGGTCTTAAGGAAACCATAGCCAAGCTTTCCGATACGGTCCGCAACTTACAGCAAATGCGGGAATCCAATACCTCGGAATCAAAGCAGACAGTAGATACATTAAAGAAATATACAGAGTCTTTAAAGCAGGAGATTGCGGAGGTGCGTGCCGAGGCTGATCAGTATAAGGCGAAGGCAGAAGGCCTGGAGGCACAGTCTGACTCCATTTCCAGAATCTTGATTGATTCCCGGAACAGGGCGGATGACATGATTGCCCAGGCCCAGGCGGACAATGACGCATTGACCCGCCGCACGGAGGAGGAATGTGCGAATTTAAGGGCACAGACTGAATCGGACTGCAGTGCACAGCGCAAAAAGACACAGGAAGAATGTGATTTGAAATATGCCCAGGCGGAGCAGGACAGGAAGAATACAAAGGAGTTTACCGAGAATGAGTGCCGCCGTATGTTTGACAAGGCAAAAGAAGAAAGAGAGACTATGCTTGCCAAGGCAAAAAGGGATGCAGAGGAGATTCGGGACAATATGCTGCGGGAGTGCAGCACCATCAACATGCATGTAAACAATCTGCTTTCTGCCATGAACGGGATTATGGGTACCTGCAATGAGGCAAAGGACATTTCCGATGCGGCATTTAAGGGTCTCCTAGAAGCGCCGGAGATTAAATTGCCGGAAAATGATTTGCAGATTTCCCAGGTTGTGCCGCCTCTTGGAGAAGCGGCTGCGGCGGAGGAGCCGGAAGAGGACATGACGGAGGTTGTAGAATTTGAAGATTACGCGGATTCTGTGGAGATTTCGGATTCCTACTAAAACGGATGGATGACTTGAGAGATAGCAACCATAGATTGTGTTTTAAAAAGAGTTTCGCCTGCGAAGCTCTTTTTTATCGAAAAAGCAGATTTTGTAGATTTAGGCGTTTGCGAAACGCGTCTATATATACAATCTAATTGTGCAATATGATAGTTTGTTCGCAGGGATATCTGATGCCGTCGGTACTTTGGTGCTGTATTTTAGCACCTTATGTACCGCTACGCGCAACAGCTAAGCGCAAGCGGCCCTGCATCAAACTATCATATTGCACAATATATCAATGTGTAAATACGCGTTTCGCAAACACCTATTTGTAGAAAGGAGAGCCTATGCAGTCAGAGAGAATCAGCAGCTATATCAGCTTCATGGAGTTTTTTGAATATCCCATGGTACTGTTTGAAAAAGAGAGCGGTACAGTTGTGCAGATGAATTATGAGGCGCAGAAGCTTTTGGGGAAACAGGTATCGAAGATAACCATAACACAGGATGCCAGCCATGTGGAGGAGATTTTTGAGAAGCGATTAGAGTACTCCAATTCCATTTTGTGGTATCGTATTGTTTTGACTGCGGATGACCGGAAATACTATGTCAGCGGTATCGTAAATATGTTTTCCGAGGAGGGGCGGGATTACTATGCGCTGATGTTTGAATCCAGAGGGGATTTGCAGCGGGGCAGCGTGACCTTAGAGCATATGATTAACCGTTCCGGTTATGTGGCCATTTACTTATATGCGGATGGAGACGAGTGGAAGCTGCGCTATATCTCCCAGAATATTTCCCAGTTTGGTTATACCAGTGAGCAGTTTTACAGAGGTATGGTGGGTATCAGGGATATGATGTCGCCGGAGGACTTTTCACGGGTGGAAGAGGAATTTAAGGAAAAGGCCCGGTCCGGTGAGGATGAATTTTCCGTATATACATACTGGAACAGTGAGACGTACCAGAAGTACTATGTTCGGATGGACATGCATTTTGACAGGGATCAGTATGGCAAGCTGATTGGACTGGATTTTCTGGTGCACGATTTGAGCAAGGAGCAGAAGGAGTCGGAGGAGAACCAATATTTGAGAACTGCAATTCACAAGAGCAGGAGTGTGGTTGTGGTAAAACGCTATGAAGGGGGTAAGCGGTATCTGAAACTGATTACGCCTAATGCCAGTACGCTGGGCTTTAATGTGGAGGCGCTGCAGCAGGGCAGCCGTTTGACGGAGGATTACATTCATCCGGAGGACAGGGAGCAGGTTTTGGATTTGGTGTACAAGACGATTGCCGCCGGGGAGTCGGGCAGGGTTCACACTTACCGTCTGCTGGGGGACGATGGCGTGTGCCGCTATGTAAAGAGTGAGATTACGATTACCCATCTGTCAGACACAGAGGCGGATGTGGAGTTTCTGATTACGGATATTACCGAAGAGAAGGAATACGAGCAGGAGATCAAACGCCAGCAGAAGAGCCATGAACAGGAAATCGATTTCATCATGAAGGGCTACCAGAAAAAAGAGGATGCCTTTGATGCGGTGGCTGTGCTGAAGGATGAATTTATGGAAGAGCTGATTGAGGCCTTTGTGAATGTGACGGGGTTATATTCCGTTATCGTTGATTTGGACGGCAGATTTATAACAAAGCCTGTGGGGGCAGTGGACCACATCGGTGAATTTTATGACATGTTTGAGCGTCCGTTTTACAAGGAGTTATATTTAAAATTCAACGACATGGTACTGAAGCACAAAGAGCCGGTGGTCATGGAAATGAACGACGGCAATCCCAACAGCCGTATTTCCGGTGCACCGATTATGATGGACGACAGGCATGTGGGAACCTGGATTATCTGTGCATACAGTAAGAAAGAGCGGGCGCGTTTGATGGAGGTATACAGGGCACAGTATGCTATGTCCGAGAGGGTGTCTAATTATTTATATAATGAAGCGGTGGTGGATAAAGAAATCAAGCGCAGCCGCTTAAATGAATACCGTTTAGAGCAGGAGCTGAAGCGGCAGGAGATTATCACGGAGCTGCTGTCTACCCTGCGGGAGAGCAATATACATTCCCTGGGGACGATTTTGGAACGGGCAGGAGGCTATCTGCAGGCAGAAAGAATGTCTTTCTATATGCTGGACAGTGACAGCCATACCTTTAACCGGCAGCATACATGGATTGCAAAAAATATAGAACCGGATTCGGAGCAGCCGATTACATGGAGAAAGAAACAGAATTCGGAACTGGAAAATCAATTGCGCAGGGAGGACTATGTCATTCTTAATATCCAGCAGTGCAGCCAGGACATCCGCAGCGTGATGCAGGAGCATGGTGTAAAGGTGTGCCTGGCGGTGCCGGTATTTGAGAGCGGCAAGCTGACAGGGCTGTTAATGTGCTGCGAATGTCGGGGATACAGGATGTGGAAGGACAGTGAAATTCAGTTTGCCAGAAATATCAGGGATATTATTCAAACAGTGATGGGCAGCATGGGCAGGGGGGCAGATTATAAAGCGGTGGGCGACAGCCTGATAGCCGCATACCATCATCTGCCGGAGATTATATTTGTCAGGGATGCCTTGAGCGGAGAAATTTATTTTTCTAATAAGGCCGCAGATAAAGCATTTGGTATGGATTTAAGGGGATATGACAGCAACCAGATTGTAAAGAGCATGTTCTCCCAGTATGGAAAAAATCCTGCCATGAGAAAGCATTTTGTCTATAATAAAAATGTGATGAAATGGGAAAGCTATATTAGGCAATTGGATAAAGTCATGCATGTGGAGGAGGTCAGCATTGCGTGGTATGACGAAAAGGATGCAAAGCTTGTAATTTTGACAGATCAAAATTAGGGCTAAGGTTTTGTCTTTAAAATGCCGATATACAGTTCGGATGAGTTTCAGTATAAGAGTTTTGTCAATTTAAGGAAATTTTAATTGCAAATTCTTCTGTTCTGTATATAATCAATGTTAGGTTTTGAATACAGTATAGATTGCTGGGATATAACATTGATGTGATATTATATGAGAAGATATGGAATTTGAAAGGGGATTTATATGGCAAGCTCAGATATTGGAATTGATTTAGGAACTGCAAGTATACTTGTGTATGTGAGAGGCAAGGGCGTTGTATTAAAGGAGCCGTCCGTAGTCGCATTTGACAGAGATACGAGTAAAATAATGGCAATCGGCGAGGAGGCGCGGTTGATGCTGGGCAGGACACCGGGCAATATCGTGGCGATTCGTCCCTTAAGGCAGGGTGTTATTTCCGATTATACCATAACCGAGAAGATGCTCAAGTATTTCATTCAGAAGGCGGTTGGCAGGAGCTTTTTCGGCAGAAGGCCGAGAATCAGCGTTTGTGTGCCTAGCGGCGTGACAGAGGTTGAGAAGAAGGCGGTTGAGGATGCTACCTACAATGCAGGCGCAAGGGACGTTTCGATTATTGAGGAGCCGGTAGCTGCTGCAATAGGCGCAGGGATTGACATTTCCAGACCATGCGGCAACATGATTGTAGATATCGGCGGTGGAACTGCAGATATCGCCGTCATTTCCTTGGGCGGCACGGTTGTCAGCACGTCGATTAAGACTGCCGGGGATGATTTTGATGAGGCGATTGTCCGATACATGAGAAAACGCCACAATCTTCTGATTGGTGAGCGTACCGCTGAGGAGATTAAGATTAAAATTGGCACCTGCTACAGAAGGCCGGAGGAGATTACGCTGGATATCAGGGGCAGGAATCTGGTTACGGGACTGCCGAAGACAGTGACGGTGGCTTCCTCCGAGACAGAGGAGGCATTGCGGGAGACAACTGCTCAGATTGTAGAAGCGGTACACAGCGTGTTGGAGCGCACACCACCGGAGCTGGCGGCTGATATCGCCGACAGAGGCATTGTACTGACCGGAGGCGGCGCACTTCTTCATGGGTTGGAGGAGTTAATCAGCGAGAAGACTGGCATTACTACCATGACAGCGGACGACCCACTGACGGCGGTTGCTATTGGCACAGGCAAGTATATTGAATTTTTGACAGGCAGACGAGACGAATAGTTTTCAGACAAGGAGAGGAAGAATGGTAAGAGCCCTTTATTCAGCATGGACCGGTATGGTAAATGAACAGAGACGCCTGGATGTTGTCAGCAACAACACGGCAAATGCAGATACTACCGGTTACAAAAAAATGGGTGCTACATCGCAAACCTTTGACGAGGAGCTGGCGATTCGGGCAAATGATATGGACCGGGAGTTCAGTCGAAGAAGAATCGGTCAATTAAACGGCGGCGTCAAGATTGGAGAGACCTACACAGATTACACCCAGGGGAATTTAAAGGTTACAGAGGGAACCTATGACATTGCGTTAGGAGGATCCGGATTTTTTACCATTAGAACGACAGACAAGAGTGGAGCGACCCATACCCGCTATACCAGGGATGGTGCCTTTACTGTGACCAGGGACGGTTATCTTGTGACCAAGGATGGAGACAGCGTGATGGGAACGGATGGGAATCCGATTCAGATTCCGGGTGCGCAGACAGCGCAGGTAACAGTGGATGAATTTGGAAACATCTATGCAAATGACGTATATGTGAATCAATTTGCACTGGTGGATTTTACAGACTATGATACGGTGGTTCTCTATGGAGAGAACATGTGGGAGGCTACAGACGCCACGCAGATTGTTGCTGCAACGCCTTCCGTCCATCAGGGATACTTAGAGGCGTCCAATGTCAATGTTGTGGACGAAATGGTTGACATGATAACAATTACCAGAGCCTATGAGACGAATCAGAAGATGATTCAGACTATTGACAGAGTACTTGACAAGGCTGTCAATGAAATAGGAAGGATGTAGGCCGCTGAGCGAAGCGAGGGGGCAATACATATAGGTCGAACGCAGTGACAGAAAGGGGTAAATATTATGGTACGTTCTTTATGGACTGCTGCTACGGGCATGAAGGCGCAGCAGACAAATCTTGATAATATATCCAATAATCTTGCCAATGTTAATACATTGGGTTACAAGACAAAGAAAGCGGAATTTAAGTCTCTGCTTTATCAGACATTACAGACAAAGTCTACGAACAACGCAGGCGACGATAAGCCGGTTCCGGCACAGGTCGGTTTGGGCACCCGGGTGGCGGATATATCCACCTCATTTACCCAGGGACCGTTAAAGGCTTCGGAAAGTCCGTATAATATGGCGATTGAAGGCGAGGGCTTTTATAAGATACGAATGGCAGACGGCACGATTGGTTATACGCGGGACGGAGATTTTACTGTTTCACCGGAGGCAGATGGCAATATGCTCGTGACTCCGGACGGATATGCGGTATTAGACCAGAATAATAATCCGATTGTGATACCGAATACATACAGGTCATACACTCTGTCCGTGGATGCAGAGGATGGTTCCCTGCACCTGACGGATGACGAGGGCAAGGACGTAAGGCTTGCCGCCGTGAATGAGGCGGGTGAGACTATATATGAAGTCTGCATCGGACTGGTGCAGTTTAATAATCCGGACGGCTTAGATGCATTGGGTGGGAATCTGTTCGGCGTAACACCGGCGTCAGGCGAGCCGATGGAGGAGAGCACGACACAGGGTCTTACCCGGAGCAAAGTCCACCAGTTTTACCTGGAAGGCTCCAATGTGCAGGTTGTGGATGAGATGGTTAACATGATTGTGGCGCAGAGAGCTTACGAGATGAATTCAAAGATTATTACGGCTTCGGACGAGATGATGCAGCAGGCAAATAATCTGCGCGGATAGGTGGGTGATTTTAAATGGCGATTAGCATGGGAACAGATTACACAGGCACATATGGCGATTATGCGGATGTGAGCACGGACAGATTTAAGGACAGCTTGAGCACAAAGGATTTAACATCTGCATCGGACGATGAGCTGATGGAGGTCTGCAAGGAGTTTGAGTCCTATTTAGTGGAACAGATGTATAAGGCGATGGAGAAGACTGTCATGAAGGATGAGAAGGAGGAAGAAAGCTCCGATTCGTATATCTCCGGCTTTAAAGACTATTTTGGGGACATGAGAATTCAGGAGTATGCAAAGCTCGCTACGGAAAACACCGGTCTGGGGATTGCCCAGATGCTCTATGAACAGTTAAAGGTAAATGTAGCAGGGGTGATTCCACAGGCACAGGTATCCGAGGAATAGAAGGCATGAAATAGAAAACAATGAAATATGCCGCAAGGAATAAGCGGCATGAAGTATAAAAAGGCATGGGATTCACATAATTCCATGCCTTTTCATCACAGGGGCATGCAAAAAAGAAATGATAAATCCGTGTTTTGCTGTCATCCGGGTGGAAACCCTATAATATGAGGGAAATGTGCAAATGACGATAGAGGGATATGTAGAAAAAATAGTATATCGAAACGAAACTAACGGATACGCAGTAATCAGTGTGGAGACGGACAGTGACGAGGAAACGCTTTGCGGCTATCTCCACGGCGTGGCGGAGGGCAGTTATATCGTGGCAGAATGCGAGGCGCATCATCACCCTAAGTATGATTTGCAATACAGGGTATCCGCTTTTGAGCTTAAAATGCCGGATGATCTGCTGGGTGTGGAGAAATATTTAGGTTCCGGCGTTATCAAGGGAATCGGAGAGGTCATGGCGAAAAAGATTGTCAAGAAGTTTAAGCTTGACACCTTCCGAATCATTGAGGAGGAACCGGAAAAGCTGGCGCAGATAAAAGGAATTTCCCTAAAAAAAGCCCAGGATATCGCCGTGCAGTTCAGGGAGAAGACGGAGCTCAGGGACGCTATGGTGTTTTTGGCGAAATATGATTTGACGCCGAATCTGGCGGTTAAGATTTTTGAGGAGTACGGAAATGAGCTTTATGATATCATGAAGACAAATCCCTATCAATTGGCAGAGGATGTGGCGGGCGTTGGATTTAAGACTGCGGATGCCATTGCCATGAAGTCAGGCATAGGGGTGGATTCGGAGTTTCGGTGCCGGGCGGCAATTGTCTATACCCTTACCCAGTCGGCGGGCCTGGGACATATTTATATCCCAAAAGATATGCTGTTTCGGAAAGTGGAGGACTTGCTGACACCGGAGCAGGAATATATGGGCTATAATTTTACTGAATATAATGCTCTGCCGGAGGAGGTTTTTTTAAATCAATTAGACGGCCTGATGATAGAGCACAAGGTAGTCATAAAGGAATTAGACGGGACAGAGGTAGTGTATGACGGACATCTGTACCACATGGAGCTTGATATTGCAAGGATGCTTTTAGAGCTGAATATTACAGAGACGTTGGATGATATTGCGTTGGAGGCGGCGCTTCGGGATGTAGAGCGGGCGGAATCCCTGGATTTGGATGAGATGCAGGCGCAGGCAGTGAAGACGGCGGCAAAGACAGGGCTGACGATTATCACTGGCGGACCGGGTACGGGCAAAACCACCACTATCCACACGATTATCAAATATTTTGAAATGTCCGGTGCAGAGCTTTTGCTGGCTGCGCCTACCGGAAGAGCGGCCAAGCGGATTACGGAGACGTCGGGATATCCTGCCCAGACCATACACCGCCTGCTGGAAATCAGCGGTGATGTGGACAGGGAGGGCGGTTACCGTTTTGAACGGAATCAATTAAATCCTTTAGAGGCGGATGTGGTAATTGTGGATGAGGCCTCCATGATAGATACTTACCTTATGCACGCCCTTTTAAAAGCTGTTTTGCCGGGAACACATCTGGTGCTGGTAGGGGATGAAAACCAGCTCCCCTCCGTGGGGCCGGGAAATATATTGCGGGATATGATTGCAGCGGACTGCTTTTTTGTGTCCAGGCTCACAAGGATATTCCGTCAGGAGGAGAACAGTGATATTGTCGTCAACGCGCACAAGATTAACAGGGGAGAGCCGTTGACACTGAATAAAAAAAGCCGGGATTTTTTCCTGTTACAGCGGCAAGGCCTGCAGGCGGTTTTAGATGAAATCTGTGTCCTGGTTAAGGATAACCTGCCTGCATATGTACAGGCGGATGCCAGGGAGATACAGGTATTAACACCTATGCGCAAGGGGGAGCTTGGTGTAGAGAATTTAAATCCGCTGCTCCAGAATTTGCTGAATCCGCCGGATGCAGCAAAGCAAGAGAAAATCGCCCACGGCAGTGTGTTCCGGGAGGGTGATAAGGTTATGCAGATAAAAAATGACTATAATCTGGAATGGAATATATACAGTGACAGGGGTGGATTTTGCAAGGATTCCGGCACGGGCGTATTTAACGGCGATATGGGCGTGATTACACAAATCAATGACTATGGGCAGACGGTCAGAGTGCGCTTCGACGATAACAAAACCGTGGAATATCCCTACACCTCCCTGGATGAATTGGAGCTGGCGTATGCCATCACTGTCCACAAATCCCAGGGCAGCGAGTACCCTGCGGTTGTTATGCCGGTGCTGTCCGGACCACGGGTTCTGTTTAACAGGAATCTGCTGTATACGGCAGTAACCAGAGCCAGGCAGTGTGTGGTGCTGGTGGGAAGCGGTGCGATGGTGGGGCAGATGATTCAGAATTCTGAAAGTCAGAAGCGCTATTCCAGCCTGGATAGGAGATTAAAGGAGCTGGCAATCACCTAAATTTTACTTTAGGCATTTGCGAAACTCTGTTTTTTAACACGTTCGTTGTAGAATATAGACAATATCATCGCAGGGCACGCTTGCGCTACTTGTCGCTCGTAACAGTACATAAGGTGCCAAAATACGGCACCAATCTGTTACTAAGTTCGCGCATGCACTCACTAAGGGCGCAGACAGGGCTCGCATGTAAGCGACTAAAGTACAGTCGCTAAATGCTCATGCTCCAATACCGACGGCTCCAAAGTACCCTGCTTGAGATATTGTCTATATTTCACAACTAGTTTTTAGAAATAACGAGTTTCGCAATTGTCTACTAGATTTTACTTTAAAGGGAGGAGGTTTGTTTTGCTCAGAAAAGTGACAAACAGTATGCTGGATCTGGTGTATCCCCGGCGGTGCCCTGTATGTATGGATATTCTGCAGGGAGACGGAAAGTCCCAGGGTATCTGCATTTCCTGTCGGGGCGCTCTCGAATATGTGCCGCCGCCCGTCTGCCTGCGCTGCGGCAAGCATGTGGACGATGAGGAACAGGAGTATTGTATAGACTGCCGCAGGCGGAATCGGAATTACCTCCGTGGGTTTCCGGTATTTATATATGACGGGGCGGTAAAGGACAGTGTGATTGCCTTTAAGTATAAGAATAAACGGGAATTTGCATATTTTTATGCAAAGGAGATTATGCACAGATACGGCAGGGAATTGCTGGAGATACAGGCGGATGGGATGGTGCCCGTGCCTGCACACCCATCCCGCTATCGGAAGCGGGGCTATAACCAGGCGGCGGTTTTGGCGGCGGCTTTATCCCGGGAAATTGATATACCGATCTATGATGGGGAGCTTATCCGCGTAGTAAAAACGCATGCCCAAAAAGACCTGAATGACAAAGAACGCTATAATAATCTAAAAAAGGCTTTTAAAAGGAAAAGAAATGGTGTAAAATTAGAGACGGTAATACTGGTGGATGATATCTATACATCGGGTGCTACGGTGGAGGCCTGTGCAGAGATTCTGAAAAAGACAGGCGTACAAAGCGTTTATTATACCAGCATCTGCATTGGAAGAGGCGGATGACCGCTGTACGATTACCGTTGATGATAAAATGATACCACAAAACAAACTGCCTTTAAGCGCACACCTGCGGCATATGGCAGTGTAAAATCAGGGAGGTTTTTAAAATGGATGTTAGAAATTGCAAGCAGTGTGGAAGAATGTTTAATTATATGGGGTCGTCGTTATGTCCGAACTGTGCGGCATCATTAGAGGAGAAATTTCAGGAAGTAAAGAAGTATATTTACGATAATCCATCGGCAAATATTTCCCAAGTGGCTGAGGAGATGGATGTCACCACGCAGCAGCTAAAAAAATGGGTGCGGGAGGAGCGGCTGGCCTTTTCGGACAGCTCTCTGGTAGGATTAAACTGCGAGAGCTGCGGCGCCTTGATTAAGACTGGTCGGTTTTGTGAGAAGTGCAAGAAGGATTTGGGCAATGCATTGTCTGATACCATTAAGAAGCCGGAAGTACAGTCCAATCCCTTTGCTGACAGGAAAAAATCAGGTAAGGATAAGATGCATTTTCTGGACAGGTAAAGCAGCAAAGACAAAATTTCCGTTACTGCTAAGATGGTAAAAGGATACCCGGGGGTCTCCCCGGACATCCTTTTTTTAGTGCACCAATATGGGTGAAAACAGGGTAAATGCTTCTATTTTTTGCAAGTTTTACAACTAATTATTAACGAAATTGAATTTTTGTCCGATAACATTAGTGTAGGGAGTAGAATGTTTTATATGAAAGAAGGTGTTACTATGAGAATTGATACTTATAACCAGATTGCGAACTACTACAATGTAAATACAAAAAAGGCGTCCTCCAAGACTGTTTCCAAGACCGGAACGAAGGATGAGGTTTCCTTTTCTTCCTTTGGAAAGGATATGCAGGTGGCAAAGGCTGCATTGGCATCCAGTTCGGACATAAGGGAAGACAGAGTAGCAGAATTGAAGGAGAAGCTGGCTTCCGGCACATATCATGTATCCGGCGAGAGCTTTGCAAATAAGATTCTGGCAGCTTATGCAGAGCAGTAGAACCACAGGCATGAGGTGAGAACGGATATATGGCAAGTTTGATGGAAGAATTAATCGATGTGTTGGGAGAGGAACAGCAGCAGTATGATGCGCTGTTACAGGTTTCCATGAATAAAACCGGCGCGATTATATCAAATGACTTAAACAAGCTTCAGGAGATTTCTGCCAAGGAGCAGGATATTTTGGATGTGCTGGTAAATGTGGACAAAAAGCGGGAGACCTGCATGCAAAACATTGCCTCTGTGATGAATAAGAAGCCGGGCCACATGACAGTTTCGCGTATTGTTGAATTGATGGAGGGTCAGCCGGAGTACCAGAAGCCTCTGGCAAAGCTTCACAATACATTGAAGCAGACAATAGAACAGCTGAAGCAGATATCCCTGCATAATCAGGATTTGCTTCAGGATGCTGTTGAGATGACAGAGTTTGATATTAATCTGCTCCAGAGCTTGGATCAGGCGCCGGAGACGGCAAATTACGGCAAAGGGGATTACAGCGGAGAAACCCTTGGGGTTTCCACATCCCGGTTTGACACAAAACAGTAGAATTTTTGAGGTGATGACATGGCAGGAACAATGGCGCGTATGTATATTGGAACATCAGGATTGCAGTCAAACCAATATGCGTTGAACACGACTTCACATAATTTGGCGAACTTAAAGACGGATGGATATTCCAGACAGCAGGTACTTTTAACGGATGCAATCTACCAAAAAGTGCAGGTAAGTGCAGTGGGCAATAACCAGTCCGGTACCGGTACCCGTTATAAGGCTTCCAGACAGCTCAGGGATGAATTGCTGGATAGACAATACCGCATGGAAAACGGGCGCAATGCTTATTACACAACTATGTACAACAATATATACGAGGTGCAGGATTACTTTGGCGAGATGGAAGGCAGTAAATTCCAGGATTATATGGCGGATATCTGGACAGCCTTAGAGGAGTGTGCCAAGGATACAAACAACGTAGTAAACAGAAGCACCCTGGTGGCATATGCAGGTAACTTTATTTCAAAGGCAGAGGAAATCTATGCCTCTTTAGTAACTTATCAGGAAAATTTAAACACAGAAATTCAGAATCAGGTAGATAAAATAAATGATTACGCACAGAAAATCTTTGATTTAAACAAAGAGATTGCAAAGATAGAGTGCGCGAATGTAGAAAAAGCAAATGATATGAAGGATCAGCGCAATATATATCTGGACGAATTGAGCGCTATCATAGATATAGATATTCATGAGAATGCAGACCACTCCGTAGATGTGTACGCAGAGAACCGGAGCCTGGTATCCCGCGGATATGTTTTCGAGATACAGACGGTGCTCGTATCGGAGGGCAGCCGTTTTATCAAGCCCGTATGGAAGGACGATCAGAGCGATGTCTTCGATACCAATAAGATTCCAACAGGTGTTAACAAGTTGGATGTAGGTTCCTTAAAGGGACTTATGATGTCCAGAGGATATGTAATTCCGGATTATACGGATATTCCTGTGGTCACCACCAGTGACCCGGAGCCTGTGGATATATATAACAGAGATATAGAGCCGTATTCGCTGGTTAACATCATGGCCCAATTCGATAGGCTGATTCACGGTATGGTGACAGGCATCAATGATGTGCTTTGTCCGAATGTAACCGTAACTGCGGATGACGGCACGGTATATAAGGTGCTGGATACAAAGTACGAAGGATTGGATGATGCGGATGCCTTTGCCATGGGACTTACCTATTCTGCTGGCGTCGGCATGGGCGACGGCAACCAGTATGCGGGGACGGAGCTGTTTATCCGAGGCACCATAGACAGGTACAGGGAGGAAACCATTACCGTTAACGGAAAGACGGCTACGGTGAAGGTATATAATGAGGAGAATGAAGACGACTATAAGACCATGTACTCCTTGGGCAACTTAAGGCTCAATGCGGAGTTGGTAAAGAATCCGAGTCTTATGCCAATGAGCACGGAGGACGGCGGCGAGTATCAGGCGGTTGTTGAGAGACTGTTGAATCTCTGGAATGAGAAGTTTACAAAGTTAAGTCCGAATACCCTGGTGGATGAGACCTATGAGAGCTATTACGCAGCCATGATTGATGATTTTTCCAATAAGGCGTATACCTATGACTCGATTGCACAGAGTGCAGCCCAGGCATTAAATGAACATTATAACGCCAGACAGCAGCAGCTGGGCGTTTCCTCAGAGGAGGAGCTGGTGAACCTGATTAAGTTCCAGCAGGCATACAATGCCTCCTCCCGATATATCACGGTAGTATCAGAGATGATTGAACATATTATTGACAGGCTTGGCTCATAGATTGGAAGGTGAACGAGATGCCATCAACATTTTTAGGACTAAATACAGCATATTCCGGCTTGTGTTATTTTCAGGCGGCGAGCAATACAACCACACACAATATTTCAAACTCCAACACGACAGGCTATACCAGGCAGCAGGTGATTGCCAGAGCAACAGATGCACTGCGCATGAATGCTTCCTACGGCATGATGGGTACAGGTGTTACCGTATCCGCCATACAGCAGGTCAGAAATATATATTATGATACGAAATATCGTCTGAATGTGGCAAAACAGTCCGCATATTTCATTGAAAACGATTATTTGCTGCAGGTGCAGTCATATATGGATGAATTCATATCCGAAAGCGGATATTCCACCATGCTGAACCAGATACATGACGCTATGGAGGATTTGACAATCAACCCATCCGGTGAGACGGAGCGGACCCAGTATACAAACGTATTAAACAGCTTTACGGATCTGGTAAATGAGGTGGCAGTAAATCTTCAGCAGTCCCAGACGGATGCCAATGATGAGATTTCTCTTGTTGTCAGCCGGATTAACTCCATTTCCCAGCAGCTTTACGATTTAGGTAAGGAGATTACCATGGCGGAGGCTGCAAGCGGCAGGACTGCCAATGATTTAAGAGACCAGCGGAACCTTTTGCTCGATGAGCTGTCTGGTCTGGTAAATACAGATATCGTGGAGACAACGATTACCTACGGCGCCGGTGACGACAGAAAAGAGTCCAATGCCACGACACTGGATGTCCGCATCAACGGAGAGCTTCTGGTAGATTCCAAGGGCTTCCGCCAGTTGACCGTTGTGCCGAGAGCACATAAGGTAAATCAGAATGATATAGACGGCATATATGACGTGTATTGGTCAGACAATGACGGCGGCGGCCTGTTTAACCTTGCGAACGGCAATTTGACCGGGAAGTTAAAAGGCTTGGCCAATATCAGGGACGGTAATAACGCCGAGAACCTTCAGGGCAAGATTACCGCAGTGGGAGAGGACAATGTGACAATCGAGCTGAATTCCCCAATTCGGCTGGAGGATTTGACAATTAACTCCAATGGCTCCATTCTTTTAAATTATAAAGAATATTTCTTTGAGAACTGGGAGGCAGAGTACGAGACAAATGCAGAGGGCGATACCGTAATCACTTCCATTACATTAAAGGATATCAAGTTCCGGGTAACGGCAGATGATGTGCGGGCAGATAACAGCCTTGTGTTAGGTACGTTGATGCCGAGAGATTTAACTGCTATTGACCCGTCCCTCATGGGGAAGGATGCACTGCAGGGCAAGGTTGTGGACTATAAGGGAATTCCGTATTATATGCAGCAGCTCAATGAGTTTGTCAGAACCTTTTCTAAATACATGAATAAAATACATACCCAGGGTGCAGATATGAATGGTGATGCGGGGCTTGACTTATTCAGTGCTTTAGATACCTACGGCGAAGACTTTGTCCTGACCGGTTCCGTGGGAGATACAGGCACGCTTTTATCAAGTGATTCCTCTTACTGGAGAATCACCGCCCTCAACTGGGATGTAAATACAAAGATTCAGAGAGACAACAATAAAGTAGTGGTATCCACTTTAGACGATGTGCAGCAGAACAATGCGGACGCACATGGGATTTTAGATTTGATTTTATATGGATTTTCCGATACTAAGATGTTCAGGCAGGGTGCACCGAATCAGTTTATGGATGCCGTGTCCACCTCCATTGCAGTAGATGCGCTGCGGACAGCTATGTTTTCTGATAACATGGAGCGGGTAGTGAACTCCATTGATACCCAGAGAAAGTCCGAGTCCAGTGTGGACACCAACGAGGAGGCAGCGAACCTGGTTATATTCCGCAACGGCTATAACTTAAATTCCAAGGTTATCTCCGTATTAAATGAGATGTACGACAAGCTGATTAACCAGACGGGATTATAAGCTAGGCAGTATAATCCAATAGAGCTGCATCATTAGATATATGAAAACGTATGGGTAGATTGGTTATAAGAGAGGAGCAGAATTTATGAGAGTAACAAACCAAATGGTGAATCATTCCGCATTAAAAAATATGCAGAGGTCCCAGTCCCGGGTGAGCATTACCACCACCAGGATGACCACCGGCAAGAAAATCCAAAAGGCATCAGATGACCCGGTTGTGGCTATGCGTGCGTTAAAGCTCCGCTCCACATGCACCCAGCTTGCCCAGTACAAGGATAAGAATATCAAAGATGCGAATTCCTGGATGGATGTGACGGAGACATCCTTAGTAAATGTAATTAAGCGTTTAACGGATGTGTATGACTATTGTGTAAAGGGCGCCAACGATACCTTTGATTCTACCTCAAAGAACAGTATAGTAGATGCGTTAAATTCCTTAAAGAATATGATTTATGCGGAGGGAAGCGCTACCTATGCGGGCAGATATATTTTCTCCGGATTCCGCACCGGGACGGATTTGGCATTTTCCACGCCGGAATCTGTAAAAGGTGTATCCTATGATATCACAGAGCATTTGGACAGCACAAATTTTGAAACAAAGAACATCGTAAGTAATGAGATGGATTTCAACAAGCTGAACAGTTATATTGCGGACATGGACACCTACAATCCGCCGAGAGACGGGCAGGTAACGATTATGAAGCTGGCATATGATGGCCTTAAAGAGGACGATTTTTCTATTTCCTTTGACGGCAAGACACTGGCGGAGCTTGGCTTTAATCTGGTGACAAAGGACAGCACACAGGCGGCGAGTTACTATGATGTAGGGGCGGATGAGGTTGTATATATTCCGGATACCGGTGAACTGGTATTTGGAGAGGATGCGCTGGCAGCATTGCAGGCAACCAAGGATATACAGGTGAATTATTCGAAGGATAACTTCAAGGTGGGAGAATTAAGACCGGATCATTATTTCGACTGCACAAAGCATGAGCCTCAGGCGGACGGCACGATTAAGGATATTAAGTTTACCCAGCCGGAGGAAGGACAGGAGCTTCGCTATGAGGTGAATTTCAACCAGTTTATTACGGTGAATACCCAGGGCAGGGATGCAATTACCCACGACATGGGGCACGCTATTGACAAAATCAGCCATGCGCTGCAGGATTGGATTAATATCGAAGACACCATTACAAAGATGAAGGCATTAAGAAACGATAAGGAATACGAAAGCGACCCGGCAAAGCTGGCAGCTTTAAACCAGTTGATTGAGGATGCGGATGTGGAGCTGGCATTAAAGCGGGACTATGCAACAAAGCTGTTTGAGCAGGGAGAGACGACATTTACCAATTTTACGAACAAATTATCTGCGCTTCAGTCTGACGTGGGCACCCGCATGAATAAGCTGGATATGATTGCCACGAGAGTAAAAGAGCAATATAATAACTTTGATGAACTGAAATCCTCCAACGAGGATGTGGAGACAGAGGAAGCGATTATTGATTTTAATGAGGCAAACTTAGTATATAATGCATCCCTGGCAGCGACAAGTAACATTTTGCAGACAACATTACTTGATTATCTGTAAGAAATGAGATAAAATAATAAGGGGGTGTTTTGATGAAGGCAAATACAAAGTTTTTTGGCGAGGTGGATATCGCAGATGATAAGGTGCTGGAGTTTCCTAATGGAATTATCGGCTTTGAGAATTTGCGGAAGTTTGCGATAATCTATGACATAGACAAGGGACCGGAAGTGAATTTAAGTTATCTGCAGTCCTTAGAGGAGCCGCTTCTGGTGATTCCTGCGGTGAATCCATTAGTTGTGTTGGACAATTATAATCCAATGATTGAGGATTCCTTTTTAGAGCCGCTGGATAATCCGGGGGAAGAGGATTTGATGGTGCTTCTGGCGATGACCGTTCCTTCTGATTTGACGAAGATGACGGTGAATATGAAAGCGCCGTTTATCATCAATACCAGAACCAGAAAAGGCGGACAGATTATTGTGGAAAACTCGGATTACAAGGTTCGGTTTCCGGTATATGATATCCTGCAGGCCAACAAGGAACAGGCAGAAGCTGAAAAGAAGGCGGGTGAATAATTATGTTAGCCTTAACAAGAAAAGCCAATGAGTCTATCATGATAGGCAGTGACATTGAGGTCACTATTTTAGAGATACGGGGCGAACAGATTAAGTTGGGTATCAGCGCACCGAAGAGCGTTCCGGTTTACAGGAAGGAAGTATATGTACAGATTCAGGATGCCAACAAGGAGGCTGCGGATCAACAGAATCCGGTAGATGCATTGAAGAAGCTGTTTTAACTGGGTCTATGATTTATAAAAACCACTTATATCCGGCAGGCTGCTTTTATTGCCTGCCATATGGTGTTTTAAGCATAAGTGCTTTCAATTTATGAATATACGCGCTTTCCATAAAAAGTGCATATATACGGCTAAAGTTTTTTATACTTTCGCCGATACATATTGTAACAAGGCAGTGTGCCCTGCAGAAGGTATGTGCAGGGACGAGTGCAGATGCGCCGACATATAGCGGCGTAAAGAGAATGTTCACATGGAGGTGGATGAATTATGACAATCGAAGGAATTGATAACAAGATTGTAAC
>CAMWOF010000009.1 GCA_947175805.1 uncultured Clostridiaceae bacterium | reverse complement strand
ATAAAATCCCGCATATTCCGGTGTGAATGTGCGGGATTTTTCAGTGTAGCGGGCTTATAAAGTAAAATTAAACAATTTTTTTTGCTTCTTTGCGTAATTTTGACGATGAAATTCGTCAAAAACAGCCGCATTGTACATATTTTTCGATATAATATGGGGGCTCAGACAAATGGATATTGTAAAAATGCAGAAAAAATGGAAAATATATTACAATTTTTTGTGAATGTGCATAAAAAGCATTTCCTTTTTTTTGAAAAGGTGGTATAATGAAACATATCGTGCAAAGAAGGGGTGACACTATGATTAAAAAAGAAATGATTGCCATGCTATTGGCGGGAGGACAGGGAAGCCGCCTGGGAGTTTTGACCTCAAGACTTGCTAAGCCAGCGGTTGCTTTTGGTGGTAAATATAAGATTATCGATTTCCCTCTCAGTAACTGTATTAATTCAGGCGTAGATACAGTGGGTGTTCTAACCCAGTACAGACCGCTCAGACTGAATCAGCATATTGGTATCGGAATGCCTTGGGATTTGGACCGTAACATTGGTGGTGTAACAGTGCTTCCTCCATATGAGAAGAGTACCAGCAGCTCATGGTATACTGGCACTGCGAATGCGATATATCAGAATCTGGAGTATATTGATTACTATAATCCGGAATATGTGTTGATTTTATCCGGCGACCACATTTACAAGATGGATTATGAGGTGATGCTGGATTTCCATAAGTCGAGCAAGGCGGATGTTACGCTGGCTACTTATCAGGTTCCTCTTGAGGAGGCAAGCCGTTTTGGTGTTGTAATTACCGACGATGAGGGCTGTATCCAAGAATTTGAGGAGAAGCCGGAGCATCCGAGAAGTAATAAGGCTTCCATGGGTATTTACATTTTTAACTGGAAGATTTTAAAGAATGCACTGCAGGTGATGAGGGACGAGCCGTCTTGTGATTTCGGAAAGCATATTATTCCGTATTGCCACAATAACGGCAACCGTATCTGTGCATATGACTATAAGGGCTACTGGAAGGACGTAGGTACGTTGGGCTCATACTGGGAAGCAAACATGGAGCTTGTGGATATTATTCCGGAGTTCAATCTCTACGAAGAATTTTGGAGGATATACACAAAGAGTGACACACTGCCACCACAGTATATTGCAGATGCATCTAAGGTAACCAAGAGTATTGTGGGCGAAGGCACAGAGGTATTTGGTGAGGTAGATCATTCTGTTATCGGTTCTGCGGTTACGATTGGCGAGGGTGCTATCGTAAAGGATTCCATTATCATGAATGGGACGGTGATAGGACCTGGTGCAGTGGTAGAGAAGGCAATCATTGCTGAGAACTGCGTTATCGGCAAGAAAGTGCATTTAGGTGTGGGTGAGGAAACTCCAAACGATATCGCTCCGCATATTTATTCCTTTGGTCTCGTTACCATTGGTGAGGGTTCAGTGATTCCTGACGAGGTGCAGGTAGGTAAAAATACAGCTATCTTTGGCGAGACAGTCCCGTCAGAGTATCCTGACGGATTGTTAAAGAGTGGCTCAAGTTTGATAAAGGTAGGTGATTTGGCATGAGAGCGATAGGTATTATATTAGCAGGTGGTAATAGTAACAGGATGGGGGAGTTATCCGCCAAGAGAGCAGTTGCGGCTATGCCGGTTACCGGAAGCTACAGGGCAATCGACTTTTCTCTGAGTAATATGTCGAATTCCCATATTCAGAAGGTTGCAGTTTTTACCCAGTACAATTCAAGGTCATTAAATGAGCACCTGAATTCCTCTAAGTGGTGGGATTTCGGAAGAAAGCAGGGCGGACTTTATGTGTTCACCCCGACGATTACTTCCTCAAACAGCTATTGGTACAAGGGTACAGCGGATGCCTTATACCAGAATATCAACTTTTTGAAAAATAGCCATGAGCCTTATGTAGTAATTGCGTCCGGCGATGGTATTTATAAGCTGGATTATAATAAGGTGTTAGAGGAACACATTGCAAAGGGTGCGGATATTACGGTGGTATGCAAGGATATCCAGCCGGGGGATGATGACATCAGCCGTTTTGGCGTTGTAAAGATGGACGAGGATATGCAGATTCTTGACTTTGAAGAGAAGCCGCTGGTTGCAGAAACCAATACCGCTTCCATCGGTGTGTATGTCATCCGAAGAAGACAGTTGATTGAACTTCTGGAGGCTTGCGCAAAAGAAGGCAGAAGCGACTTTGTTAAAGATATCCTGGTTCGTTATAAGAACGTAAAGAAGATTTATGCTTATAAGATGGATTCATATTGGAGAAATATCGGTACGATTGAGTCCTACTACAAGACAAACATGGACTTCCTTAATAAAGATATCAGGGACTATTTCTTCAGGACCCATCCAGATATCTACTCTAAGGTAGATGATTTGCCACCGGCAAAATATAATGGGGATGCGGTAGTAAATAACAGTCTGATTTCCAGTGGCTGTATTATTAACGGTACTGTTGAGAATTCCGTATTATTTAAGAAGGTTTATGTTGGTAACAACTGCGTTATTAAGAATTCTATTATTCTGAATGACGTACACATTGGGGATAATTCTTACATTGAAAACTGTATCGTCGAGAGCAGAGACACCCTGAGAGCAAACACAATTCATTCTGCTGATCCAGGACAGATTAAGGTTGTAGTTGAGAAGAATTTCCGGTATGCTTTATAATGCATGACTGTATTTTTGGATGCAGCATGTTGCAAGGGGGAATATCATATGCAGATTACAGACGTAAGAGTTCGTAAGGTTACGAAGGAAGGTAAGATGAAGGCCATCGTTTCCATTACCATTGATGATGAATTTGTAGTGCATGACATCAAGGTGATAGAGGGCGAAAAGGGGCTGTTCATCGCTATGCCGAGCCGCAAGGCCGGTGATGGGGAGTATCGGGACATTGCACATCCAATTAACTCGGCTACAAGAGATAATATTCAGACTTTAATTTTAGAGAGTTATGAAAAAGCTTTGTTGGAGACTCCGGAAGAGGAGTAGGAGAAGAAAAGGCAAAGGACAGTGTGGAAAGCAGAAATGCTTTTCACACTGTCTTTCTTTCATGCAAAACAAAATTTTTTTGTTCAAGCAAGCACTAACTTTCTGCATGCAGCTTTTTTCTGCATATCCTTTTTTTCTATGGTTATTTGTTCCAGTATTTGTTATACTGTCAATATCTTTGTTTTTATTGTGCCACACGCAGACGTGCAGAGGATGCATGGTTTCGGGGGGCAATACAATATAGGAGGGAAATATGTTAAAGGCAGTTATTTTAGCAGCGGGTAAGGGAACCCGCATGGAGTCGGAGCTTCCAAAGGTGCTTCACCAGGTTCTTGGGAGACCGATGGTATCTTATGTGATAGATGCCGCAAGGCAGGCGGGGGCAGAGCAGATTTGCCTTGTGGTAGGGCACCAGGCAGAGCTGGTGAGGGAAACCGTAGGGGACGGTGTGAAATATGTGCTGCAGGAGCAGCAGCTTGGCACTGGACATGCGGTGATATGTGCCAGAGATTTTATCGGGGATGAAGGGGATGTTTTGATTCTCTGCGGGGATACACCGCTTATCCAGGGAAGCACACTGAAGAAAATGGTGGATGTGCATTGCACTTCAGGCAATGGCGCAACGGTGCTCTCCACAGTTTTGGAGGATGCGGCAGGCTATGGCAGAATCGTTCGCAATGAGGATGGCGCATTTATAAAAAATGTGGAGCAGAAGGACGCTTCCCCAGAGGAACAAGAGGTAAAGGAAGTAAACTCCGGTATGTATATTTTCCGGGCGGAAGCACTGCAGGAGGGCTTGGACAGCCTGACAAACGACAATGCCCAGGGAGAATATTATCTGCCGGATGTGCTGTCATTTATTAACTGCCAGGGGCGTTTAAAGGTGGATGCCATGGTAACGGACCAGCGGGATGATATCCGCGGGGTTAACACAAAGCAGCAGCTTTATGAAGCGGAGGAAATTATGAAGAGAAGGTAGGAGGATGCTATGAAAATAATCGTAGGCTTGGGCAATCCCACGGCGCAGTACCATGGAACGCGGCACAACGTAGGATTTTCTGTGATAAGTGAGCTGTCGGAGCAATATAATATAGATATGAGCGGAAGGAAGCATAAGGCTGTATTTGGAAAAGGCATTATTTCCGGGGAGAGGGTGATTCTTGCCATGCCCCAGACTTATATGAATTTAAGCGGTGAGAGTGTCAGGGAGCTTCTAGATTATTACAAGGTGTCTCCGGAGGATATGATAGTGGTCTATGATGATATTAATCTGGCGGTGGGCAGATTAAGAATCCGGAAAAAGGGCAGCGCCGGCGGACACAATGGCATGAAGAATATTATTAAACACCTGGGCACTGAGCAGTTTCCGAGGGTTCGCGTGGGTGTTGGGGAAAAGCCAAGGCAGATGGATTTGGCGGACTATGTATTGTCCCGCTTTGATAAAACAGAGCTGGAGGCGATTCGGCAGGGCTGCACGGACGCCTGCCATGCCATTTCTCTTATATTGAAAAGCGGCATAGATGAGGCTATGAATCAATTTAATTAGGTAGTGTCATTGCTACGCAATGGTCGGCTCCTACGGAGCATCCGACATATAGATGAGGAGAAGAAATATGGAAACCTTACGGGCGCCTGTCATGGCATCAGAGGATTTTCAAAAAATTGAAGAAGCTGTTATAGAGAGGGACACGCCTGTTGCTGTGTACGGCGTGGATGATTTGGGGAGGGCGCTTATGGCGAGTGCCCTGGGTAGAAAATGTAAACGAAGGCTAATCATAACCTACAGTGAGGAACAGGCAAAAAGGCTGTATGAGAATTACAGGTTTTTTGATAAGCAGGTATACCTGTATCCCGCTAAGGATGCGCTGTTTTACAGTGCAGACGTCCACAGTAATACGATTGTACGCAGGCGGCTGGAAATTCTCCGGCAGTTTGCGGAAGGGCAGTCCATTACGGTAATACTTACGGTGGATGCGCTGTTAGACAAGCTGCCGGCTTTGTCGGAGCTTAAGAGCAACCGCTATCTCATATCAAAGGATTCCACGGTTCATATGACGGCACTTAAGCGGCGGCTTTCTGAGCTTGGTTACGAAAAAAAAGACTGGGTGGATACGCCGGGACAGTTTGCCGTCAGGGGAGGTATTATAGACATTTTCCCGTTGACGGAGGATTGCCCTTACCGTATTGAGCTTTTCGGGGATGATGTGGATTCTATCCGCTCCTTTGATGTGGAGAGTCAGCGCTCCATAGAAAATGTGCAGGATTTACTGATTTATCCGGCCAGCGAAATGGTGCTCAGCGAGGAACGGTTAAGCAGGGGCCTTAAGGCGCTTACAAAGGAGCACAAGGCATTTGCGGCAAAGCTGAAGGCAGAGCGTAAGATGGAGAGCTATGCCAGAATCAACAGGGAAATTGCCCAAATCAAGGAGGCTCTGACGGAGTTCCACGGTGCTATGGGTGTGGACAGCCTGATAGAATATTTTTATGAAAATACAGTGTCCTTTTTGGATTATTTTAAGGAAGATTCTATGGTATTCATAGATGATAATGCCAAGGTCAGGGAGCGGGGAAAGCAGTGCTATCAGGAGTTTGCCGTCAGCATGGAGAGCCGTCTGGAAGGCGGTTACATCCTGCCCGGACAGGCGGGGGTGCTGTTTGACGTTGAGTATATCTACGAAAAGCTGGCGGCAATGCAGCATACGGTGCAGTTTTCTTTGTTGCAGAGGGATTCCGGCTATCTGCCTGGCACGGCATGCTATCCGTTCCTCATGAAAAGCATGGCTTCCTATGACGGGCGGCTGCAGGATTTGATTCGGGATATGCAGAAGTGGAGGGACAGGGATTACAGGCAATTGGTCATTTCTCCCTCTGCCACCAGGGGCAGGCGGCTCGCAGACAATTTTGAGCGGGAGGGGATTATTGCGTTTTTCTCCCAGGATAAGAAGCGGATTTTAGCGCCCCGGGAGGTTATGGTCACCACGGGTCATTTACAGACGGGCTTTATTTTGGAGCAGGCAAAGCTGATTGTAATCAGTGAGAGCAATATTGTGAGCCAGAAAGCGGCAAATAAGAGCAAACGGAAGGCAAGGCGCTATTCCGGTGAGCAGATTCATAGCTTTTCCGATCTTGCTATCGGGGATTATGTGGTGCATGAGCAGTATGGGCTGGGCATTTACAGGGGTATTGAGACGATTACCGTGGATGAGATAGAGAAGGACTATATCAGTATTGAGTACGCTGGTGATTCCAAGCTTTATATTCTATGCTCCCAGCTGGACTGTATCCAGAAATATGCTTCCGCATCCGACAGTCCGCCGAAATTAAACAAATTGGGCGGCTCGGAGTGGGTGCGGACAAAGGAAAAAGTACAAGGACAGATTGAGCAGGTGGCTCATGAGCTGGTGGAGCTGTATGCAATCCGCCAGGAAAAACAGGGGTATTCATTCAGCAAGGATACGGTGTGGCAGAAGGAATTTGAGGAGCTGTTTCCCTATGAGGAGACGGAGGATCAGCTCCATGCCATTGCAGATACCAAGCAGGATATGGAGAGTACAAGGATTATGGACCGCCTGATATGCGGTGACGTGGGCTATGGTAAAACGGAGATTGCCATACGTGCGGCCTTTAAGGCGGTGCTGGACAGTAAACAGGTGGTGTATCTGGTGCCTACAACGATATTAGCCCAGCAGCACTATAATTTATTTGTGGAGCGGATGCGGGATTTCCCTGTGCGGGTGCGGATGCTGTCCAGGTTCTGCACCCCCGCAATGATAAAGGATACCCTGCGGGGTCTGGCATCCGGCGAGGTGGATATTGTCATTGGCACACACAGGCTGCTTTCTAAAGACGTGGGCTTTAAGAACCTGGGTCTTTTGATAATTGACGAGGAGCAGCGTTTTGGTGTGACGCACAAGGAAAAAATCAAGCAGCTAAGGAAGGATGTGGATGTGCTGACCTTGACCGCTACGCCGATTCCCAGGACGCTGCATATGAGCCTGATTGGAATCCGCGACATGTCGGTGCTGGAGGAGGCGCCCATGGACAGGCGGGCAGTGCAGACATATGTGCTGGAATACAACCCGGAGCTGGTCAAGGAGGCTGTTACCCGAGAGCTTGCCAGGAATGGCCAGGTGTTCTATGTCTATAACCGGGTATCCACCATTGATATGGTCACCGCCGAGCTGCAGGAAATGCTGCCCCAGGCGAGAATTGCTTTCGCCCACGGGCAGATGCGGGAGCGCGAGCTGGAAAATATTATGCTGGATTTCATTCAGGGCAGAATAGACGTCCTGGTGTCCACCACTATTATTGAGACAGGTCTGGATATATCCAATGTGAACACCATGATTATTCATGACGCGGACAAATTCGGATTAAGCCAGCTCTATCAGCTTCGGGGGCGCATCGGCCGGGCGAACCGAAGCTCCTATGCTTTTCTCATGTACAAGCGGGATAAGCAGATAACGGAGGTAGCGGAAAAGCGGTTAAATGCCATCAGGGAATTTACGGATTTGGGCTCCGGCTTTAAGATTGCCATGCGGGACTTGGAAATTCGCGGCGCAGGTAACCTTTTGGGCAAGGAGCAGTCAGGGCATATGGCGGCAGTGGGTTATGACTTATACTGTAAAATGTTAAATGAGGAGGTCATGCGGCAAAAAGGGCTTTTCGTGGAGGAAGAACAGTTTGAAACCACGGTGGATTTGCCTTTTGATGCCATGATTCCTTCTGCCTATGTAAAAAATGAATTTATCAAGCTGGGCCTGTATAAGCGCATTGCGGGCATCGAGACGAGAGAGGACTACGAGGAGATGGTAGATGAGCTGATCGACCGGTTTGGTGATATGCCCAGGGAGACGGATAATCTTTTGGAAATCGCTCTTCTAAAATCTCTGGCACACCGGGCGTATGTGACAGAGGTCAGCATGAAAGGAGAGCAGCTTACCCTGGAAATGTATCCGAAGGCGCCGCTGCAGACAGACAGACTTTCCGGTTTCCTGGAAAAACAGAAAAACAGGGTGAAGTTAAGACAGCTTCCAGTGCCGGCTTTTATATCGGATATGAAAAATATTCCAAAAAGACATTATCTTCCATTTATTCAGAAGATAATTAGTGATATAATGGAGCTAGTGGAGCCGACCGACAGCGAAAGACCTGAATCGCAAAGTGAGTCTGGCGCTACACTGTAACCAGTAAAGAGGATACGCGGGAGCGTTTTTTAGAAAGGAATCAGGATGCGGCGTTTATTATATTTGTGTATGGCAGGACTTGCCCTGACAGCATGTCTGGTGGGATGCAGCAGGAATGAGGCTGGGGATACCGCTTCCCAGAAGGTTTTTTCTGTGGGCAGGGAGGGGGTCTGCCTGGATGAAATCTGGATTTATGCCAGGACGGTGATTGAGGGTTACGAACAGAAATACGGAAACCAGGTCTGGGCAATTGAGACGGAGGATACGGACGGCATGGTGCGGACCATGGAGGATATTACCAGACAGGATATTATAGAAGATATCCGCTGTACAAAGATTCTGGCAGCCAAGGCGGAAGATTACAAGGTGGCGTTAACGGATGCTGAGGCGGCAGATGCAGCAGCACAGGCGACGGTATTTTATAATAACCTGACCGACCGGCAGATTGCCGAAATGGGGATTAGTATGGAGACGGCAAAGCGTGTGTTTGAAGAAAATATGCTGGCGGATAAGGTATACGGTCAGGTGATGGCAGAAGGCGGTGTGGAGGTGTCCGATGAGGAGGCCAGGGTAACTACGATTTATGATATGTATTTTGCCTGCTATAAGGAGGACAGCGCAGGTAATATTATAAAGCTGACGGAAGAAGAGCAGGAGCAGCAGAAATTAAATGCAGAGGAAGCGCTGACGCTGTTAGATGCCCCGGAAGATTCTCTGAGCTATGAACAGGTCACCGCTAAGTACAATCTGCAATATGGCGGAGAACGTACGATGACTTACACGGACCTGGTGGCAGAGTACGGGGAGACTTTGGTATCAGACATCTATGCCATGGAAAATAATACCCACAGCACAGTGCTTGAGACAGAGTACGGATATCATATTATCGGTATGCTGGCTCTGACAGATGAACAGGCAACGGCAAAGCGTAAGGCAGAGCTGTTAGAGGCGAGACAGAAGGAATATTTTTCTGCGATATACAGCCAGTGGTCTCTGACAAAGGATAAGAACTGGGATTACAAGAAAAGTGTAAATCAGGATGTATATAAGCGGATTGTATTTGGCGGGTTGCAGGAAGAATAATACAGTATATATAGTGAGAGAAAATGATAATGATTCATGTGATAGATAAAAGATAGGAGATGAACGGATGAAGCAAGCGTTGATGAAGGGACAAAAGCAAAGTGGATGGTTCCGAGGCCTTCTGGTGATATTTTTTACATGGGTACTCTGCATGGGCTGTATGTCGATGTCCTGTGCCGCAGTGCAGCCGACAGAGACGGAAGCACAGACAGAGACGGAGGCGGAGCCGGTTACTGTCAAGGCAACTATGAACGTCAGTGCAAAGACAAAGCAAAAGACGGCGGTTTATCAGCAGGCGTCCACCACGACAAAAAAGGTAACGACCCTCTCTAAAGGAAAAGAGCTGATGATTAAAGGCGAGCTCAGCGTGCAGGGTGTAAGCTGGTGTCGGATTTCGGCGACCGTGAACGGCAAAACCGTGAACGGTTATTTAAAAAAGAGTAGCGTAAAGCAATATGATATGTTTGCGCAGAATACGGGAAAAACCAATACCAAGGTGATTTTGCGAAAGACCATGAGCACCACGGCAAAGAAGGTTGCCACTCTGAACAAAAATACAAAGGTTACCGTATACAGCAAGCAGAAAAAAGGAAAATATACATGGTATTACGTTTCAGCGAAGTTGAACGGCAAGACGAAAAAAGGTTATATTGTAACCAAATATGTAAATCTGACAAAAACTACTGTAAAGAGCACCATAAAAAAAGCGGCGCGTGTAAAGGAAAGCACCGGTCTCTATAAAACTGCTAATACAAAGGATCAGAAGTATGCTACCCTGGATAAAGAAACGGAGATACTTGTCTTAGGTACGTTAACGGTGGGTACGGTCAAGTGGTCAAAAGTTAAAGCAGATGTAGCGGGCAAGATGGTTACGGGCTACATAAAGTCCTCTAAAGTAGGAAGCTGGAAAATAACAAACTATGTCAAATATGGTGTGGGTAAATTGAACGAGGCATATGACCTGAAGGCGGAGCCGAATGTCAATGCCACGAAAATAAAGCATCTCAAAAAAGGGATAGAGGTGTCCATAGACGGTTACGTCAAAATGGGGGATGTCATCTGGTATCACTGTATGTTTTTAAGTGACATCGGATTCCTGCCGGAGACGGTGCTGACGATTACGGATGAGCCAAGTAAGGACATGTTCTATTCCCAGATTGAAAATTTCCCGGCCAGCTATCAGGAAAGCCTGACCGCCCTGCATGCGGCTCATCCTAACTGGCAGTTTGTGGCTGTGGATACCGCCCTGAGCTGGGATTATGTAGTGGCCAATGAAAATATTGTGGGCAGAAATACCATCCAGAGTAATTATCCGAAGGGTGGAAGCTCGCTGGCGCCATTTTCTTATTTGTCTACAGATGAGGGGGCATATGACTGGTCTACAGACACATATAAAGTAAAGGATGGAACCAACTGGTATGCGGCCTCTGAGGATGTTATCAAGTATTATCTTGATCCAAGAAATTTTTTGACCGAAAGCGGGATTTACCAGTTCGAGGCATTGTCCTATGACAGCGGGCAGAAAATTAATGTGGTGGATGCCATATTGAAGAATACATTTATGAGCGGCAACTACAGCGTGGTAGATAAACTGACAAACCAAACTGTTTCCGGGCCTTACAATAAGCTGTTCATGAAGGCAGGTAAAAAGGCGGGAGCCAGCCCGTATTTTCTGGCGCGGACGGCCAGACTTGAGCTGGGAACCTCAGGGAGCGGTTCCGTATCCGGCACCTATGCGGGTTATGAGGGTATTTACAATTACTTTAACATCGGTGCTAACGACAGCGCCGGAGGCGGTGCCATCGCCAACGGTTTAAAATGGGCAAGCGGTGGAAGCACAGGGGAGACCAGCTATCAAAGGCCATGGACGAACCCTGAAAAGTCAATTATAGGCGGCGCAGAATATATTTCCGCCACATATATTAGTAAGGGGCAGAACACATCCTACTACAAAAAGTTTAACGTAGTGAATTATGCCAGCGGACTGTTTTTACATCAGTACTGTACCAATGTCCAGGGGGCGGCAAGTGAGGCAAATCTCGCAAAAAGCGCTTATGCTGCCTGCGATATGACAAACAGTGAAATGGTTTTCTATATTCCGTTTTACGATAAGATGCCGTCAAAGCCTTGTAAGCTGCCGGAGACAAAGGGCAATCCAAACTACTATCTGTCTGCACTTACGGTTATGAATGCGGAATCGGGGGAAAGCCTGTCCTTAAACCAGACCTTCCAGTACAAGACACTGGACTATAAACTGGCAGCACCGAAGGGAACCAGCAGCGTAAAAATCAGCGCTAAGGCGGTCAGCAAGTATGCATCGGTGAAAATTAACGGAACCGCTGTATCAGGCAGTGAGACAAAAACGATTTCCGTAAAGGCGGGTAAGACAACCACCGTGGAAATTGTCTGTACTGCGGGGAACGGAAAGAAAAAGACTTATACGCTTAAGATTGCGGTGGCGGGCTAAGACACCGAGTATCCAATATATGGAAAGGAGAAATACGGATGAAAAGATGGAAAAAAATCACAGCGGGTATACTGGGTATGCTGCTTTTGCTGCTGCTTTCTTTGCAGGTGATAACATTGCCGACACATGCGAAAGAAGCGCAGATTACGCTGGATGTGCCGGAGCAGATAAAGAACGGAGAGAGTTTCACACTGACGGTAAATGTGGAAAGTGTGACGGCGCTGGCCGGCATAGATGCCCGAATTGTATATAACCCGGAGGTGGTTGCCTTTGTAGGGGATGAGGAGGGCAAAATGACCGGCTCCGATGGGCTCGTGAACCTGAAGGAGATGTATGAATCAGAGACAAATAAGAAGTCCTACAACCTGACCTTTGAGGCGATTGCCGTGGGAGAGTCACAGTTTGCCTTTGACAAGACCTATATTACGGATTATGCACAGCTGGAGGAGATAGAGATACACAGCAATGAAAAAACGATGCAGGTTTTGGAGAACAATAAAATTTCTGATAATGCTGACTTAGCGGAGCTGTTGGTGGCAACGGGCGAGCTGTCGCCTGCATTTTCACCGGAGGTGACAGAGTATACGGTATCTGTAGAGCATGAGGAGGACACATTTATCTTTTCTTCTGTACCGGCAGATGCGGAAGCGGTTGTTGCGGTGGATATGCCGGAGACACTGTGTGTGGGAGAAAACCAGATAACCATTACAGTAACCGCACCATCAGGGGCAGAAAAGCAATATTTTATTTATGTAAATCGGGCGGAGTAAATGGAAGATTATAGATATATTGCACATAGGGGATTATTTCATAATGAGCAGGGAATACCCGAAAATTCCATGCTGGCATTTGAGCGTGCCGTAAAAGCAGGGCTTCCCATAGAGCTGGATGTGAGAATGACAAGGGACAGGAAGCTGGTGGTGATGCATGATGGAAGCTGCAGGCGTATGACCGGGGAGGACTTTAAGGTATCTGCGCTGCTTTGGAGGGAATTAGAGCGGCTGCCGCTTCTGGGGACAGACCAGCGTACCCCCCTGCTCTCGGAGGTGCTTCGGCTGGTGGACGGTCAGGTGCCTCTTTTAATAGAAGTAAAAAATGTGTCATGGATTGGATATCTGGAGTGTAAGCTGCGGCATATGCTGCTTCAGTACCATGGAAAATATATGATAGAATCCTTTCATCCCGGTGTGGTGGGATGGATGAAGCTTCATATGAAGGATGTGGCGGTGGGGCAGCTGGTGTCCATGAATTCTACATCTCTGAACCCAATTGAAAAGATAGTCATGCAGCAGCAAGGCTTCTACAGGTTTACAAAACCGGATTTTTTGGCTTATGATATGCGTGAGCTGACACCGCAGTTATCAAGGCAGATGCATAAAATGGGAATAAAGGTGTATGCCTGGACAGTGCGCAGCGCCCGAGATTATAACAGGGTAAAAAATATATGTGACGGCGTCATATTTGATACAGTAGAGCCGAAAGATATTATGGCGATATAGGTAATTCTGCTAAAGTTCTTCTAAAAAGGGGTTGGAATCTTCAAGAAAGAGATTTGGTTCCCGAATACGGGTGACGATGTAGCCGAAGATATGCCATTCATCTAGTGCCGCAGGATTGCGGCTGTCTATGTAAATATTTTTTCCAAAATTATTGATAGGTTCCAGGGTTGTGATATTACCGGGGAAATATTTTCTGATATATATTTTGCCGGTTGGCTGGTGAATGAAAACAGCGGTGTCACCCGAGCGGGGCGGGCGGTTGCAAATAAGCAGAATGTCTTCCTGATAATATGCGGGGGATAAGCTGTTGCTTGTGACATAAAGCCCGCAGTGGATTTTGTCGGATCCATACTTGCGGATATAATCCCTTGCGTCCAACTGGGCGAAGGAGCTGCTGTCAAAAATCATGCTGTCTTCCATATAACCGGTAGGTTTAAATACAATAATTTCTTTTTTAAAGGGTGAACATTCATTATATGATTCTGAAAGTGTATCTTCGAGATGCAAAACAGATAATATGAATTTCTGGGAGCCGAGGGACAATCGCCGAAATGTTTGAAGCATATTGAATTCTGTGAGGTTGATTTGTTCTCTTCCAAGTAATTCATCCGTACTACAGTTCAAGGCATCAGCAAGCTTTTCAAGAGTGCTGCATTTCACATCTTTTACACGTCCATAGCGGATATTTTTAATCGTATCTTCAGGAAGATTTGCAAGATCCGCCAGGGATTTTGTTGATAATCCTTTCAGATGGAGCGTCGAATTGAAAAACTCCTTATCGATCATAATGTGTTGCGCAAAACACAAAAAATTAAAATATAAAATTGTATTTGTGCCTTCTGCGCACTTCCCTCCTTTCCGTGGCTTTGCTATATTTGTATCAACATAAGGCAACAGTTCAACAATAAAAGATTTAAAACGATAAGTCAAGACTTTAATAGACAGTTTCAACAGTTTGAACAGTTTCGGATAAGCCTGACTAGGTCTCGCCTGCGACATATAGGAAAAGGAGAAAATGAATGCAAGTTATCATAGGGAATCATCACTTTGTCACAAGACGGAGGCTGGAAAATCTGGTACAACATGACAGAAGTCTGCAGTGGATTGGCAGTTTTGACAGCGGCGCAGCATTATATAACCAAATTATAAGAAGACAACCGGATTTAGTAATTATGAATCCTACGATGCCAGAGATGGACGGTCTCAAGCTGATTGAGATGGTTAGACGGGAGCCTAAATACGACAATATCCGTTTTCTTTTAATTGGCGCCGGCGGGCAGAAAAAGCTGCTGGAATATTTGGATAATAAGACAAATGTCTGTTTCATAAATTATGAAAATACGGATGAGGCTATTTTAAAAGCAATCCGTCAAATGATGAAGCAAAACGGGGCAAGAAAGGGACTGCAGCTCTTTCATGCATTTCCTGACAAACATACGCCGGACAACCTGCAGCTCATTGTAACAGAGATGATGCATGAGCTGGGAATACCGGCACATATCAAAGGGTATATGTATCTTAGAAATGCACTGATGATGGCTGTAGAGGATATGGAGGTATTAAATGCTGTGACAAAGCAGCTTTATCCTGACATTGCAGCAATATACAACACGACACCGAGCAGGGTGGAGCGCGCAATCCGCCATGCCATTGAGATTGCATGGAACAGAAGCAGTGAAGGGGCGATGCAGATATTGTTCGGCTACGGCAGCGGACAGGGAACGCCTGGGGATACAGTGGAGGAAATGGGAAAGAAAAACAAGCCGACAAATTCAGAGTTTATAGCATTACTGGCTGATAAAATCCGATTAGAGGTAGTGAAAAATGTGTCTTAGATGACATAAAGGGAAGGTGATTATGATGGAGAATAAAAGAGTATTAGTAGCAAAGGGAGCAATCAGCCAGGTTGTTGTGGATTTGAAGCATTATATGAGAGATTTGCCTGTGGAACTCATTGAGACGGATGAGGATATGGAAGGGATTTTAGATATGGTTTCACGGGAGACCTATGATATGTTGATTATGGATATCTACATTCCCGGTGGGGACGGGCTGTCACTGTTGGAGCAGATGGGAGAGCGGAATATACATACGGGAGTAGTAATTTACTCTAAGCTTTGTACGCAGACCATGATTCATGCTGCCTTTGATTTAGATGTGGACTACTATTTTGTCCATGGTGAGAGCATACAGTTTGTAGCGGGAATGATAGGCCGGATTCTTTCATATTATGATGCGCAAAAAGAGATGGCGCTGCAGATAGAAGAGATTGCGGCTGTCACCATCAATTTTGAAGAGTCTGTAGAGCGTGACATAACGGATATTATCAGGCAGGTAGGAATTCCTGCCAATATCAAGGGCTATCAGTATCTGCGTGAGGCAATTAAAATGTCGGTAAAGGATGTGGGAAATCTGCAATACATAACAAAGATGCTGTATCCTTCCATTGCCCAGAAATTCCATACCAATTCCAGCAGTGTAGAGCGTGCAATTCGCCATGCCATTGGTGTAGCATGGTCCCGTGGAAACAGGGATTACATCAATGAAATATTCGGTTATACAATGCAGGAGGAGAAAGGCAAGCCTACGAATTCAGAATTTATTGCCCTTGTGACGGACAGGCTGCGCATGGAATACGGCATGGAAGAGGCCTGCTAGAAAACAGAAAATCGGAGTAAAAATCAATGCCTCTGGCTTGGCAAAACGGGGAAATCCCGGTGCACAAGCAGAGGCATTATTTTTTCCTGCGCTTTCTCGCTTTTATTTTCGCAAGCTCAATAATTTCTTCCCTGTCATCAGCCGACAGCTTTTCAAAATAATAAATCAATTGCTTTTCATAGTGGTTCAAAGTGCCAAGACGCTGCTTGTTGGCAGGCTTTTGGGTATAGTCTAAAAACTGTGTTAACTCATTACCATCATCCGTGGTGGGCGGCAGCTCATAGATGGTATCCTTGTCCAGCTCAAAGGAATCCTGCAGTAAATCATTTACCGTGGTATTATAAATCGTGGCAATTTCATATAAGGTCTGCAGGCTTGGATTTCTTGTGTCATTTTCATAGCTGGAGTATGCCTGACGGGAAACGCCAAGGGCGGATGCAACATAATCCTGTGTATAGTTGAAGGTAGCGCGTATCTCTTTTAATTTTTCTCCAAGTGTCCTTTTTGCCATCTAACTGCCCCGTTTCCTGAATATATAGTAATTTGTCTGCGAATGATATTGCATAAGTAATAAACTTTTATTTATTGTAGACAATTACATATAAATATATGCTACAATAAGTAGCTAAAAGTGGAATAAAATGTAAAATATATGTGGCATACTGCAAAGCTTCGATGTCCGTGACAAAAACGGGGAAAAGTAATATAATAACCGTTAGGCATTTGCGAAACTCTGTTTTTTGATACGTTCGTTGTAGAATATAGACAATATCATCGCAGGGCACGCTTGCGCTACTTGTCGCTCGTAACGGTACATAAGGTGCCAAAATACGGCACCTAAATACCGACGGCTCCAAAGTACCCTGCTTGCGATATCGTCTATATTTCACAACTAGTTTTTAGAAATAACGAGTTTCGCAAATGCCTAATATAAGAGTCCTAAATTATGAGAGGATGGTTTAAAATATGTGTGAGATACAGAACAAGAAAACACCCGCAGAAAAGATATCTATGCTTCAATCACGGATGGAAGACTGCGGTATGGATGTTTATATTATATGTACAGAGGATTTTCACGGCTCGGAATATGTGGGGGATTACTTTAAGGCAAGGGAATATTTATCGGGCTTTACCGGCTCGGCCGGCGTACTGCTCGTGCTGGCTGAACCGCTCCGGGCGGCGTTGGCTTTGACGGAGCCGTTTTGGGAATGCGCAGCCGATGGCGGCTCAGTGCCTTCTGCGTTGTTGTGGACGGACGGGCGGTATTTTTTGCAGGCGGGAACAGAGCTTTCGGGCACTGGTATTATGTTGATGCGGACAGGCCAGGAGGGCGTGCCAAGGCTGGAGGAATATCTGGAACGGCTTTTTGCAGCAAGGCAAAGCGCTTTGAACCGTCCGGGCCTTGATATGCCTGGAAATGCGCCTGTCCAAGATTGCAAACGATTTCCGAATAGGCTGACCGTGGGTTTTGATGGCAGAACCGTATCTGTAGATTTTGCAGACCGAATTGCCCGTGCACTGTCAGACCGGGTGGTATTTCGATACGAATATGACCTGGTGGGGCAGATATGGCAGGGAAGGCCGGCGCTGCCGGCGGAGCCGGTCTGGGAGCTGGATGTAAAATACACCGGTATGCTGAGGGCGGAAAAATTGAAAAGGGTCAGGGACGAGATGAAAGCGCTGGAAGCAGACCACTTTGTTATCAGCACATTGGACGATATCGCCTGGTTATTAAATCTGCGGGGCAATGATGTGAAATGCAATCCGGTGTTTTTGTCCTATCTGCTTTTAGGAATGGAATCAGCAGTGTTATATGTGAACAGAGATATTTTGAGCGGGAAGATAACAGAAAAGCTCGCTGAGGACCATATTTTGGTAAAGCCCTATGATGCTGTTTACGGCGATTTGCAGGGGCTGCCAGCGGGAACCCGGCTTTTGCTGGATGCAAAGCAGGTAAATTACACAATCTTAAAAAGTGTTTCTGGCAGGGCGCAAATCATAAATGCCACTGACCCGATTGTGATGATGAAGGCGATTAAGACCAAAGCAGAGATTGAAAATATGAGGCGTGCCCACATTAAGGATGGTGTGGCAGTGACCAGATTTATGTACTGGCTGAAGCAGGAAATGAAAAAGAAAGCGGAGGGCGGCCCTTCTGCTTCGGTTACGGAGCTTGGCGCTGCCGAAAAGCTGGAGGAATTCCGGAGAGAGCAGGCGGGCTATCTGGGTGCCAGCTTTGATTCCATTATGGCATACGGGGCGCATGGCGCAATTGTACATTATGCGGCAACGAAGGAATCGAATGTGGTATTGGAGCCGAGAAGCTTTCTTTTGTCCGATACAGGCGGGCATTATTATGAGGGAACTACGGACATTACGAGAACTTATGGATTGGGTGCATTGACGCCGGAGGAGAAGAAGGCATATACGCTGGTACTGGCAGGGCATTTAGAATTGGCAAATGCGAAATTTCTCTATGGCATGCGGGGAACACAGCTCGACATTCTCGCAAGGACCCCCCTGTGGAGAGAAGGACTGGACTTTCTGCATGGCACAGGGCACGGCGTGGGCTATCTGTTAAATGTCCATGAAGGCCCCAATGCCTTTCGGCACCGGATTCCGAATGGTGCGCCGGATGGCAGCCTGTGCGGAGATGGCATAACAAATTCCAGTTTTGGTGCAGTTTTGGAGGAGGGCATGATTACGTCAGATGAACCGGGATTATATTTTGCAGACCGGTTTGGCGTCCGGCTTGAGAATTTAATCTTATGCAAAAAAGCAGAAAAAAATGAATATGGGCAGTTTTTATGCTTTGAAAATCTGACCATGGCGCCTTTCGATTGGGATGCGGTGAATGTGCAGTATTTGTCAGACCGCCAGCTAGCTATGTTAAATGCATACCACCAACAAGTATATGAGGCAGTCTCACCCCATCTGCCGGAGGCGGAGGGTAAATGGCTCCGGGAGATAACTGCGGCAAGGGAAAAAACCAGGTAATGTTATATCATAGCCGCACACCCGACATATGTTGATGAGATTTTTAATAAAAACACTAATTAATTTACATGTGTTATCCGATATACTATTAGGAACATAAGTTACAAATACACTTTTATAAAAGGAAAGTTCAGGAAATGAAAAAAAATGACAGAATGCCCAGCGAAACAGAATGGCTGGTAATGGAAACTATATGGAACAGTGGCAGCTCTCTCACGTCAGCTGAGATAATTGAGCGTTTAAAGCAGGTGGGTGGCAGACCCGGTTTTGCAGGGGAGGAAGACACCTCTTTGCAGGATGTGTCAAGGGAACTGGCACCGAAAACTGTGCGGGTGTTGGTGAGCCGTCTTTGCCAGAAGGGCTTATTGGATTATACCATAGACGCTCAGGACAGCCGGGTATACCACTATTTTGCAACAAAGACGAGAGAGGAATGTCTGCGGGAGAAGAGCAGGCATTTTGTGGACAGCTATTTTTCCGGCAGCGGCTCCGGCGCTGTGGCTGCGTTGATACAGAATATGGAATTGAGTGACAAGGAGCGGCAGGAGCTTCAGGAGATTTTGGAGAAAGGGGCCGGTATGGAATATGAGCTTGGGTGAGGCAATTGATTATACAAAAAGATGGATAGATGCGTGTATTGTTTTGATTGGTGTGCGGCTCATCCGGTGTGCGATGATTTCCTTGCCGGTGGTGGCATTGATTCTGTTGCTTAGACGGACGGTTTTTCGCCGGATGGCATTTGGCAGATGTGCCCTGTGGAGCCTCTTGTTGTTCCTGCCTTTTTTGGGAAGCCTGCGGCTGCACTATGAAACCATGGCAGGTCTGAAGGCTTCCTGGTGGTTGGTTAAAAGATTTATGCAATACCGGATTTTGGATTATTTGTATGTAGGCGGCATTGTCCTGCTCTTCTTCATTATGCTGTCCAGGCGCTGGAAATTAAAAAAAGAACTGTCGCGTATGGAGCAATCGGTAGCACTGGAGGCAAAGCTTGATGGGAATGTCGGCGGTTTTAGGAAGAAGGTGGCGCCCCGTGTCTATATCAGCGATATGGCTGTTTCCCCCTTTACAATGGGGTTGTTTCGGCCGCATATCGTAATTCCCAGGATTTTAGCGGCACAGCTTTCCGAGGCAGAATTGGATATTATTTTACGGCATGAACAGACGCATATTCGTCTGGGGCATTTATGGATGCTGAAGCTGTGGGAGCTTGTTCAGTGTATTTTCTGGGTGAACCCGCTGATTTGGCGGGGACTTTTGTACTTTAAAGAGGATTTGGAGCAGGTATGTGACAAAGTGTGTATGCAAAGCAGAGGGGCGGATGTATATACATATGGATATGTACTTCTGAAGAGCGGGGATTTGCTGTCAGAACAACTCCGGCTGTGCAGACAGGCAGAGTGCGTAAAAAAGGGCGGCATTATGAGTCGTTTGAGACAGGTGGCAGGCAGTATAGAGCGCAGGTTCAAATATGATGGCTTTGCAGCGTTTGCAGGGGAGCACAATTACCGGATATTAAAGCGGAGAATACAGGCAATTGCCGGTTATCGGCACTATGCGTTCTGGCGTCCTGCGCTGGCTGGGCTGGCATGTGCAGGCCTGCTTGCCACAGGCTTTTTTGCGATTCATCAGAATTCCTATCCGAAATTTACAGAATATGATGACTTGGATCTTTACGTCATAGATAGGGAAAATATCAAAAATATGCAGTGCGTGCTCAGGGATTCCGGGGCTCTTAGGGAAGCGGTAGAGGTTCGGGAGAATACGGTGTATGTTCACCGGCAGGCATTGGAGGCGCTCCTTTTGGAGCGAGATGTGCAGGATATGGAATTTTTTCTGTATTTTGGCGGCTATTATAAGCTGCCCGGAATTGGCGGCGGCGGTAATGGTGTCTTTGTGGACTTACAGGAGTCGCAGGGAGATTTGGTTATCCCCTATGATTCCAGTAAATATATTTGGG
>CAMWOF010000008.1 GCA_947175805.1 uncultured Clostridiaceae bacterium | reverse complement strand
ATTGAGGATTTAAAGGCGCAGGGCATTTGGTTTGTCTGTGCGTATATGGAGCGAGAAGTTATGTACCGGAATAATCTCACAGGACCAATAGGACTTGTCATTGGCAATGAGGGCAGCGGCGTCGGCAGGCTGGTGCGGGAGAAGTGTGATTATATTGCATCAATTCCCATGAAGGGAGATATTGATTCCCTGAATGCGTCTGTGGCGGCCGGAGTGCTGGCATATGAGATTGTGAGACAGAGGATAGGTGAATAAACATATTAAAATGGAGAGAAGCGATGGAGATGGAGGATGCTGCATTTTCCGAGCAGGAAATGCTCCGAAAAGTACATACCGGTGATAAGTATGCTATGGAATACCTTCTGAATAAATATAACCCATTGGTAAAAAAGGAAGCGAGAACCATGTATCTTCTAGGTGGGGATACAGAGGATTTGATACAGGAGGGAATGATCGGGTTATTTAAGGCGATTCAAGATTACGATTCAGAGAAAAATGTACTCTTCTCCAGCTTTGCTAAGCTTTGTATTGACAGAAAACTTTACACTGCAGTCACTGCCTCCAACCGGAAAAAGCATGACGCCTTAAATAATGCGGTTTCCATTGAGCAGGAGACAAGGTCAGAGGATGGAAGCTCGTTAAACCTCAAGGAGCGATTGGCGGCAGATGCACAGTTTAATCCCGAAAGCCATTTGATTGCGGAGGAGAGCATGGAGGATTTAGAACGTCTCTTAAAGGGCTGCTTGAGCCGCATGGAATATGAGGTTATCGGTTATTACCGCAATGGCATGTCTTACACAGAGATTGCGGCCCGAATGGGGAAATCGCCGAAGGCTATCGATAACGCCATACAGCGGGCAAGAGGAAAAATCAGTGCACGGCTGGGCAGATAGAAGAATGGCGGCAGGAGAGGAGATGAAGAATCTTTCTGATGCGCTGCATACTATAGTGAAACAATTCAAAGTAGATTAGGAGGGAACATTATGGCAGGAACATTAGTAGCTTATTTTACTTATTCAGGAAATGCGAAAAAAGTGGCAGAGAGGGTAGCAGAGCTTGCAGGAGCGGATTTGTTTGAGATTCAGACAGCAGCCCCATATTCTACGGACTATCAGACCTGTATCGAGGAGGCGAGAAAGGAGATTGCAGAACATGCCCGGCCTGCGCTGACAGCAAAGGTGGAGGATATAGGGAAGTACGATAGGCTGATACTGGGCTTTCCGAATTGGTGCAGTACATGCCCGATGCCGATTTTATCTTTTCTGGAGGCATATGATTTAACAGGGATGCGCATTGATTCCTTTGTGACCAATGGCGGCGGCGGTTGTGGTAACAGTGCAGAGGATATCCGAAAGAGCAGTAAGGGCGCAGAGGTGTCAGAGAGCATTAACGGCAATGATTTGACGGATGAGCGCATTAAGGAGTGGCTGGGGTTGTAGTACAATTGCTGGATATTGGTAAGAGGCATGGCTTGCAGCGTTCTGATAGATAATGAAAGGATGGTAGTATCGTGGTTAGACATGTAATTTTATGGAAGATAAAGGATACCTTTGATGACAATAAAAAGGCGGAGATTAAGGCAGATGCAAAGGCGGGCTTAGAGGCCTTAAAGGGCAGGGTGCCAGGGCTCTTGGATATGCAGATTCATATTGACGGTCTGGCATCTTCAAGTGCGGATTTGATGATGGAATCTTCTTTTGAGAATGAGGCAGCATTAAAGGGGTATGCCGTACATCCTGAGCATGTGAAGGTGGCAGACAGTGCGGTGCGTCCTTTTATGGAGGTGCGGATGTGCCTTGATTTTGAGGTGTAGGAGGATATCACAGCATGGAGCTTTATAGAGGCAGACCGGAGAATACGGAAGGCAGATTGGAGAGGGAGCTTAGGGTGTATGATTTTCTGGACGAATTGGGACTGGAATATTTCAGGACGGACCATCCGCCGGTGGATACCATGGAGGCATGTTATGAGATTGACAGTGTGCTTCAGGCGACTATTTGCAAGAACCTGTTTTTGTGCAATCGGCAGAAAACGCAGTTTTACCTTCTGATGATGCCGGGAGATAAGCCCTTTAAAACGAAGGAGATTACCTCGCAGATTGGCAGTGCAAGGCTTTCCTTTGCCTCACCGGAGGCCATGGAGGCGTACCTGGATATTATGCCCGGAGCGGTCAGCGTGATGGGCCTGATGAATGACAGGGAGAATAAGGTCAGTCTTCTTGTGGACGAGGATGTATTGCAGGGAGAATATCTGGGATGCCATCCATGTGTTTCCACATCCAGCTTAAAATTAAAAACAGCAGATGTGTTTGGCCCGTTTCTTGCGGCGGTGCGGCATGATATGACAAAGGTAAAATTGACGGGGGAGCTTTAATGCCTCCGTCTTTACTGTTTTAGGAAGAAAGAAGCATCAGTGTGGTCAATAGTTTTTAGACTGTAGATAAAGCGGCTCCAGGGTGTTATCCCTGGAGCCGTAGTTTATGTGAAGGAGAATATTTAAAGGTGGGTTTCAATTTCCTGAATGACAGTTTTTAATGCCTTGATTCTGGCATAGTATTTGTTGTTGGATTCCAAGACATACCACGGTGCGTAGGTGGTGTTTGTCTTTTGCAGCATCTCGTCAATGGCGGATTCATACAAATCCCATTTTTCCCGGTTCCTCCAGTCCTCATCTGTGATTTTCCACTGCTTTTCCGGGGTGTTTTGCCGGAGTGTAAACCGTTCTAACTGCGTTTCCTTGTCGATTTGAACCCAAAATTTAATGACGATGGCGCCCCAGTCGGAAAGCTCCTTCTCAAATTCATTGATTTCGTTGTAGGCCCGCTGCCAGTCGTTTTCACTGCAAAAGCCCTCCAGTCTCTCTACCATGACGCGTCCATACCATGTTCGGTCAAAGATGGCGATATGTCCGTCCTTTGGCAGTCGATTCCAGAACCGCCACAGGTAATGCCTTGCTTTTTCGTGAGGTTCCGGACTTGCGATAGGATGAACCTCATAGCCCCTTGGGTCCAAGGCGGCCGCAATCCGCTTAATATTTCCTCCTTTTCCAGCCGCATCCCAGCCCTCGTAGGCGATAATCACTGGTATTTTTCTCCGATAGATGATATTGTGCAGCTCCTGGAGTCTTTTCTGGCAGCTTTTCAGCTCTGTGCGGTAGACCTCCTCGGTCAGCGTCTTTTCTGAAAGTGAAATGTCAGCAAGTTTGGAAATCGGCTTCAGCGGAAATGTGTTTTGTAGGATTGGTACTGCCCGGGAAGCATTTTTCAGGGCGGTATCGATGCCGTTGATTAAAAATTCCATCATTTGAAGCTGTGCCCACTTTTTATTTTTAGAGTCAATGAGATACCAAGGGGCAGTGGGCTGGCTGGTATCTTCCAAATACTGATTGTACACTTTTTTATAGGAGTCATAGTTTTTGTTTTGGCGCATATCGGCGTCTGACACCCGCCATTTGGTATTTTCATCCTCCATTAATCCTTCTAACCGTTTTGACTGCTGCTTTTCCTCAATGTGAAAGAAAAACTTCATGACCAGATAGCCGTTATCCGTGAGCTGCCGTTCAAATCGTTTGATGCTGGCAATGCGCGATTTATACGCCTCTTCCTCCAAGCTGCCGTCCAAATATTGTCTTGTCACTTCATCCATCCAGCCGCTGTCGAAAAAAACGATTTGCCCTGCCTCGGGTATCTGGATGAAATGTCGGTATAAAAACGGTTTTCTGCGTTCTTCCGCCGTTGGCTCTCCCATGACAGCTACCTTGAAAAAGCGGGGGTCAAGATTGCGGATGACCCGACCCAAAACACTTCCTTTACCTGCTGCGCCCCATCCCTCAAGCAGTACGAGCACCGGGAGTCCTTGTTCTTTTATGGATAGCTGCCTTGCTGCAAGCGCTGCTTTTGCCTCCGCCAGACGGGACTCCAGCACATCCTCTGCGGGTCTTGCCGCTCTGTGCCATTCCTTTAACATATGTATCCGCTCCTTTCTTTATTGAATCTCTAGTTAGACAATTGCGAACCTCGTATTTACATATTGATGTATTGTGCAATATGACAGTTTGATGCAGGGTCGCTTGCGCTTAGCTGCTGCACGTAGCGGTACATAAGGTGCCAAAATACGGCACCAAAGTACCGACGGCATCAGATATCCCTGCAAACAAACTATCATAATTGCACAATCAAATTGTATACATTGATGAGGTTCGCAATTATCTATTGAATTTCTAGTAGACATTTGAGAAACTCTGTTTTTTAACACGTTCGTTGTAGAATATAGACAATATCCATTTACCTTATTTCTTTATGCTTGCTTTGATTATAACATTCGCCAAAGTTTTTAACAACTGATATCTGGTGGTGCCTGCCCTCTATCTGGGCATAAAAAAAAGAGCTGATAACGGGACTCGGACCCGTGACCTCCACATTACCAATGTGACGCTCTACCACCTGAGCTATATCAGCACTTAAACAAGCGTTAGTATATCAATATTTTTTGCGTTTGTCAATCAGATTTTTTCTTCCGGTAGGCGGTTGGGGGAATACTGGCAAAAAGAGGCAGGGTGAGTATTCTAAATGTATTTTCCAACTTTTACAAAAAGTTTATAATTTAGGGGTTGATTTTCTCGGAAAATGAGATACAATAGAAAATGTGTTAGCACTCGGTTAGAGCGAGTGCTAAAAGAAAAGAGGCGTCAGTTTCTGTGGAGTGGCATATTTAGAGGTTTGGGAGCCATACATTGGAATGTGACCTATTTAAAAGGAGGATTTTTTATGAAGTTAGTACCATTATGTGACAGAGTTGTTGTAAAACAGTGTGTAGCAGAAGAGACGACTGCTTCTGGTATCGTTCTGCCGACTTCTTCACAGGAGAAGCCCCAGTATGCAGAGGTTATCGCAGTTGGCCCTGGTGCAGTAGTGGACGGCGAGAAGGTTCCTATGGAGGTTAAGGTAGGCGACAAGGTCATCTACACCAGATATGCAGGTACAGAGGTGAAGCTTGAGAAGGAAGAATATGTCATTGTAAAGCAGAGTGATATTCTGGCCGTAGTAGAGTAGTCTTTTGACAGTTGCATTTATGATTTGTAGTCATGCCTGTAATGAGGGATATTGGCAGGGTATGATGCATAAAACATTATTATATTGTAGGAGGAATAGACATGGCAAAGGAAATTAAGTATAGCACAGATGCGAGAACGGCATTAGAGGCAGGCGTCAATAAGCTGGCGGATACGGTACGGGTAACGCTTGGGCCAAAGGGTAGAAATGTAGTGTTGGGCAAGTCCTATGGCTCACCGCTTATTACCAATGACGGTGTTACCATCGCCAAGGATATTGAGCTTGAGGATACCTTTGAGAATATGGGTGCACAGATTGTCAAGGAAGTGGCAACTAAGACCAATGATGTAGCCGGTGACGGAACCACCACTGCTACGGTGCTTGCGCAGGCGATGATTAATGCAGGTATGAAGAACCTGGCAGCCGGTGCGAATCCGATTATTTTGAGAAAGGGCATGAAGAAGGCAACAGACGCCGCAGTAGAAGCAATCATGGATATGAGCGCTACGGTAAACGGCAAGGAGCAGATTGCAAGGGTTGCATCCATCTCTGCGGGAGACGAGGTTGTGGGTAACCTGGTGGCAGACGCTATGGATAAGGTTTCCAAGGACGGCGTTATCACCATTGAGGAGTCAAAGACTATGCAGACCGAGCTGGATTTGGTAGAAGGTATGCAGTTTGATCGTGGCTATGTATCTGCCTATATGTCAACAGATATGGAGAAGATGGTAGCAGAGCTTTCCGATCCATACATTTTAATCACAGATAAGAAGATTTCCAATATCCAGGACATTTTGCCGATTCTGGAGCAGATTGTACAGAGCGGTTCCGAACTGTTGATTATCGCTGAGGACATTGAGGGCGAGGCGCTGACTACCCTGATTGTCAATAAGCTCCGTGGAACCTTCAAGGTTGTGGGCGTTAAGGCGCCTGGTTACGGTGACAGAAGAAAGGCTATGTTAGAGGATATTGCTATCCTGACCGGTGGTGAGGTTATCTCTGACGAGTTAGGTCTGAACCTGAGCGAAACGACAATGGAGCAGCTGGGTCGGGCAAAGAGTGTCCGTGTAGAGAAGGAGAACACCGTTATCGTTGACGGCGCTGGTGACAAGGCGGCCATTGAAGGTCGTGTGAACTTGATTAAGACACAGATTGAGGAGACAACCTCAGACTTCGATAGAGAGAAGCTTCAGGAGAGACTGGCAAAGCTGGCAGGTGGCGTTGCAGTTATTCGTGTAGGCGCAGCTACAGAGACAGAGATGAAGGAAGCAAAGCTCCGTATGGAGGATGCTTTGGCAGCAACCAAGGCGGCTGTAGAGGAGGGTATTATCGCAGGCGGCGGTTCTGCATATATCCATGCAGCCAAGGAGGTTGCAAAGCTGGCTGAAGGTTTATCAGGTGATGAAAAGACAGGTGCGCAGATTGTACTGAAGGCATTGGAGTCACCGTTATATCATATTGCAGGAAATGCAGGCTTAGAGGGCTCTGTCATTATCAATAAAGTCAGTGAGTCAGCTAAGGGAATTGGTTTCGATGTGCTGAAGGAGGATTATGTAGACATGGTTGAAACCGGCATTATTGACCCGGTTAAGGTAACACGTTCCGCCCTCCAGAATGCGACATCTGTAGCATCTACTCTGCTCACCACAGAAGCAGTTGTAGGTGAAATCAAAGAAGATCTGCCACCGGCACCGGCAATGCCAGGCGGCGGCATGGGAATGATGTAGTGCGTTCATAGTGAGCCATGCGGTCATGCTGTGCATGACCGAAAACATAAAAAATACCACACGCTTGTATGCTTGCATACGAAAGCGTGTGGTATTTTTTATGTTGATATGGGAATGCGAGAGCATTCTCATATGGCGAACGGCGCAGTATCGAGCCAAAGGCGAGATAGTGCGGGAATGGCAGCCCCGCTTCACCGAGCCAAAGGCGAGATAGTGCGGGAATGGCAGCCCCGCTTCACCGAGCCGAAGGCGAGGTGGTGCGGAGACTGCCCGCCTAGCGAAGCTAGGGCAGTTCAGCTTTATGGTCAAAGCCGCGTGAGCATAAACATTTTGCGAACGGTGCGTAAGATTCCCTAGATTTTTCCTTTTGGAATTATTATGCAGTGTGATATAATGAGTATTGCAGAGGTGGTATTATCTTATGGAGCAAAATAAATACTTTAAAAATGCGCTGGCTGCCTTTACGGCGGATGCTGCTTATGTCAGTGCTGTGCGGCACCTATATGAGGCAGGACTTTCTGTGGAGCAGATTCAAAAACAGCTTACCTTTCCGGCGACAAAGGAACAGATAGAGCGTGCCATAAAGGATTATGAAGAGGAGAAAAAAAGTCCGGAAACAGCGTATACTTATGTACAGGAGACAAATGCATACGGACGCAGGAGCTTTCGGAGAGTGAAGAAGGCGGAGGTCTGTGAGGAGCAGGATGAGAGAAGATGAATAATAAGGAGGGATTGAACGGTGAAAGGACATAGGATATTGACTTATGTTATGACAGTCATGATGATATTTTCAGTGATATATACGGGCGTCATTGAGGCCGAGGCAAAGAAAAAGACATTGAAACAGACAACGCTTTTACTAGGGCAGTCCTACGACCTGATGGAGAAAAAGGGGAGCATTAAGGATATAGATTTGCAGGAGCTGACCTTTCAGAGTACGGATAAGTCTGTAATCAGAGTGGATGAATATGGTGTGGTTACCGCTATGGCGCCGGGAGATGCAAAGATTAAGGTAAAATCAGAGAATAATACATATATATTTCCAGTGCATGTGAAAAAGAGCGGTATGATTTATCCCACTGCCTCTATGCTGGCGGGAGAGAAGCTTGCCATGCGCTTTAATACAAAGACGGATGTATCGGAATACAAATGGAAATCCAGTAATAAACAGATTGCTTCTGTCAGCAAGCAGGGAATTGTCACCGCGAAGAAAGCAGGGAAGGTGACGATTACCGGAATCGGTGAAAAACGAAGTTTTTCCTGTGAATTGACCGTGAAGAAAAAGCCGAAGAGCATTATTTATCTGACCTTTGACGATGGACCGAGCAAGCAGACAACACCGAAGATTCTGAAAATTTTAAAGGATAATGACGTGAAGGCAACCTTTTTTGAAATTAAGCCCCAGGATTCTACCCTGTATCTGACAAAGCAGATTTTGCAGGATGGGCATAAGCTGGCTCTGCACGGCTGGTCTCACGATTATAAAGCAATCTATAAGTCGGAACAGACATACCGGGATAATCTTGATAACCTCAGAGACTACTTTTTTGAAAAGACCGGGGTTTACTGTGTTTTAACAAGATTTCCGGGCGGAAGCTCCAATACGGTAAGCCGTTTTAACAAGGGGATTATGACGAAGCTTACGAAGAAGGTACCGGAGTGGGGATATAAATATTATGACTGGAACGTAAGCTCTGGGGATGCGGGCCTCAATTATACCGGGGATTCCGTGTATAAAAGCGTCATAAGCGGTTTAAAGAAAAACCGGGAAAATATTGTGCTGATGCATGATTCAGCTAACCATAATATGACAATCGACGCCTTGACGCGCATCATCAAGTACGGGAAGGCCAACGGCTACACTTTTTTGCCGATGACGGACAGTACGGCAGAGTATCATCATAATGTAAATAATTAACCGGGACATTTTTTAATATCTTTCATTATGTTTTGCCAAATTGTTCTGAAGGTTAGTGTGAAGAATGAAGTCCTTGAAATGATTGCAAAGATAGAAGAAAGGAAAGGCTGGTTAGAACTGCCGTTTTTGGTTTTGGAGGTATTTCTGTGTTATTTCATAAGTTAAAATCAATGCCTGATTACTTTACAAAAGGAGAATTTGCACTCTGGAGCATATCGGTTGTACTGGTTGTTGTGTCTTTTTTTATGTTTGACAGAGAAAATTGTTTGACACTTGCTGCATCCTTAGTAGGCGTGACATCGTTGATTTTTAATGCAAAAGGAAATCCGTTCGGGCAATTCCTTATGGTCATATTCAGTTTATTATATGGCATTATTTCTTATACATTTACCTATTATGGTGAAATGATAACATACATGGGAATGACTGGCCCGATGGCTGTTTTTGCACTGATTTCCTGGTTGAGGAACCCATACAATGGGAATAAAGCGGAAGTAAAGGTAAACCGCCTGAAATTAAATGAAATCATTTTAATGGTACTGTTGACAATCATTGTTACATTTATATTTTATTATATTCTGGCAGCTTTTCATACTGCCAATTTAGTACTAAGCACCATGTCTATTACAACGAGTTTCCTTGCAGTTTATCTGACTTTTAGAAGGAGTGTTTTCTATGCTGTTGCGTATGCCGCAAATGACATAGTGCTAATTATTTTGTGGATATTGGCAGCATTTTCCAATCTATCATATTTATCAGTTGTCATTTGTTTTATAGTGTTTCTTATTAACGATGTTTATGGATTTATCAATTGGTCTAGAATGCAGAAGCACCAAGAAGCAAATGGCAAATAGCATTACAATTGAATAAAATAGTATCACAGCGTCAGAGCGTATAGAAAATCAGTCTATGCGCTCTATTTTTATATGTATTATAGGAGTGTTTTTTAGATTACATTTTGTCAAATATAGTTGACAAAATGTAATGTGTGTGCTATTCTCAACTCATATCATGATAGAAAAAGATGAAATGCGATGCATATGAAGGAGGTTCCAATATGAAGCTGGAAATCAAGGATATTAAAAAGTCCTTTGGTGATAAAGAAATATTAAAGGGCATTTCCTTTTCTGTGGAAAGCGGTAAGGCATTAGGGCTGCTTGGCAGAAACGGAGCAGGAAAAACTACAACAATCCGTGTATTAATGGATGTTTTTCACGCAAATAGCGGTGAGATTTTGTTGGACGGAAAGAAGTTTCAGCCAAGGAAGGTGCAGATTGGGTATCTGCCGGAGGAAAGAGGGCTTTATCCAAAGAGAACGGTGATGGAGCAGATGGTGTATCTTGCCAGACTCCGGGGTGTGGCCAAACAGCAGGCAGTGGGAAATGCAAAAAAATGGTTAGACAGAATGGGTATGTCGGAGTATCAGACGGTTTTGCTGGAGAAGCTTTCAAAAGGAAACCAGCAGAAGGTTCAGCTGGCATCCACGTTGGTGTGCGACCCTGAAATTGTGATTCTCGATGAGCCCTTTAGTGGACTTGATCCTGTTAATTCCCAGATTTTGCAGGAGGTTGTCAGAGAGTTGATTGCAGATGGGAAAATTGTTATTTTCTCCAGTCATCAGATGAGTTATGTGGAGGAATTTTGTGAAGAGGTTGTGATTATCAATCACGGCGAAGTTGTGTTAAGCGGTAATTTAGATGAGATTAAGAGAGAGTTTGGCAAAGACCAGCTGGTACTTAGCGGTGTAGAACTGACAGCACAGGAGACAGAGACGTTTGTAAAAGAAGAACTGGGTAGTATGGTTGAGGTTACAGGCACCACAAAGGATGATGTTATTGTAAGGCTTAATGAGCGTACCGGCAGAAAAGAGCTGCTGAAGAAAATAGTAGAGGCTGCACAGTTTGATGTAGAGCACTTTGAGACTTATAAACCGTCATTAAATGATATTTTTGTAGCAAAGGTAGGGGAAGAAGCATGAAAAAATTATTTACAGTATTTCAATTTGAGGTGATGAGCTATATTAAAAATAAGTCCTTTATGATAACCACGATTTTGCTGGCGGTGCTGCTGGGAGCTGCCACATTTTTACCCAGAGTGTTTGATATGTCAGAGTTGTTAGGGATTGATAACGTCAGTGAGGAAAAACCGGAGGATGGGTCCGGAGAGCCGGGGGAATCTCTGGATGAAAAAGAAAAAACAAAGCTTGGCATTGTGGATGCAAGTGGATATTTTCAAGAGGAAATGCTGAAAGAAGCATTTTGGGATGCAGAATTTCAGTTTATGGATTCTGTTGATGCTTTAGAGAAAGCCATCGAGGGAGAGGAAGTAGAGGCTGGATTCCATGTTATTGATGACTTGCATTATGAGTATTATGTTTTGAACAAGAGCATTATGGATGAGAATCAGTATGTATTTAATTCACTCATGTCTCTGGTTCACAAGCAGGTATATTGTGCGGAGAACGGTTTGGATTTTGCCACATTTATGGAGGAATATGAAGCTGATGTAAACTGCGAAGAAAAAATTCTGGGTAAGGATGGAGAGCAGAATTACTGGTATTGTTATGCGCTTGTGATGGTGGTGTTTATAATGATTGTCATGTATGGTGTGATGATTGCCACATCGGTTACTACAGAAAAGAGTAATCGTGCCATCGAAGTATTGGTGACAAGTATAGATTCCGCTTATTTGCTATTTGGCAAGGTGTTTGCGGGAGCAGTAGCGGCAGTGGTGCAGGTTGGACTTATTTTGGGAGCTGTATTAATCGGATACTCTGTCAATCATGTCTACTGGGGAGATAAGCTGGATATGGTATTGAATATTCCTTCTTCTGTACTGATTGGGTTTGCTGTCTTCGGCATAGGAGGATTCCTGTTTTATGCATTTCTTTATGGTGCAATGGGGGCGCTGGCTTCTAAAACAGAGGATGTCAATAAGACATCCGGCGCAGTACAGATGGTTATTATGATTGTATATTTTGTTGTGATGTTTCAGTTACAGAATCCGGATGGTATTATCATGAAGGTCTGCTCATTTTTACCGTTTTCTTCCTATACGGCAATGTTTGTGCGCATCGGTATGGGTTCCGTGGCATTTTGGGAGCTGGCGGTGTCAGCGGTACTGCTATATATATCCATTTTCTTTTCCGGCTGGCTGGCAGCGAAGATTTACCGGATGGGAACCCTTCGGTATGGCAATCCGATTTCCATTACCAAAGCGCTTAAGGATATGAAGAATGCGGAGTAATCAGATGGGGATTTTGTTTTTTGGATAGGACGGGGATGCATGATGCATAAAGGAAAAATATTAATCAGTTTGTTGGCTTTGATTTGCCTTTGCTTTTTTGTGACAGGCTGTGGAGAAAAAACGGATGAGAGGGAGGATCTTTCATTAGAGCAAGCCCAGGTGGCCGTTTCGGTGACTGACGGGGTAGCAGCTCCAAAGGGCAGTGTATATAGTTTGTCAGTTGCAGAAGATGGGGGATATACATTTTATATAAATTGCAAACCTGACAAAGAAGGAATCCTGACCGGCTGCGTGGTGTATGATGAAGAGGATTGGCCTGTGTTTTGTTGTACCGGAGAGGAAATGCAGGTGGAATCGCAGAACATAGAATTAAAGGCGGGAACCTATAGGGTGGAATTTTGCTACCTTACCAATCAAAATGACGTGGTTGCCTTTCTAAAGAATGGTTGGGTGAAACCGGATAAGATAGACCCTTATACATTCTCCAAGAACGGAGACTTTAACATACATCTGGAGTATGGATTAGAAAAGAGCCAAAAGCATAGTATGTATTACTATCTGGGAGTAATTTGCGGATTTTTATTTGCCTTTTTGATAATCATGCTTGTGCGCTGGGGTATTCTCAAAACAGGCGGCAGGATAGACCTGAGATGTAAAGCAGACAGCTATGATGAGCGGCAGCAATTGGCAAGAGGAATTGCGTATAAACGGGCATTTTTTGCATTACTGTTTTATATTGCTGTGGTTTCAGCACTGAGTGAAATGGATATATCCATATTTATGTCCTTTGCAGGCATGTGGCTTGGGGTTTGTATTGCACTCCTTGTTTTTGTAATAACCTGTATTGTTCATGATGCGTATATGTCACTCTATGAAAATGCAAAGGGAGTGACTATGCTGATTTCCAGTGTGGGAGTGTTGAATATTTTATGCGGATTTGAATATCTCACAGGAGAGAAGCCTATTTTGGAAGATGGTGTGATTGCGGCAAACTGTGTGAATTTGATGGTTGGGATTACATTTCTCATCATTGTGGTTGTATTTGTTGGCAGATTAAGATATAACAAGAAGCAGTGGGAAGAAGATGGAGAGTAGCCTATGAAGAATTTGAAAATGAAATCTGCCAGGGCAGCACTTGATATGTCCCAGCAGGATCTGGCTGCCGCAGTCAATGTGTCAAGACAGACGATAAATGCCATTGAAAAAGGAGATTATAATCCTACCATCAATTTGTGCAGGAGTATTTGTAAGGTGCTGGGTAAGACCTTGGATGAGCTCTTCTGGGATGAAGAGTTATAGGAGAAGATGATTAAAAAGCGTTCGCTGGGAGAAAACGGCGGACGCTTTTTTGATTCTGGATACATTTCACAGCATGCATTTGGCATTTGGGGGCTTAGCCGGTATTTTCCAATTGTAATTCCCCTCTTTTCATTTTAAATGTTATATTGTATAATAAATACAACTGTGCAACAGCAGATAATAGAAAAAGAGGGAGTATGTTATGTACAAGATTGTTAGTAAGGAAACATTGAACGCTTCTGTGGAACTCATGGAAATTGAAGCTCCATTTGTTGCCAGAAAATGTGAAGCGGGTCAGTTTATTATTATCCGCGTGGACGAGGATGGAGAGAGAATTCCCCTTACCATTGCAGATTATGACAGAGAGAAAAATACGGTTACGATTATTTATCAGGTTGTGGGCTATTCTACAGAGCTGCTTTCTAAGAAGCAGGCCGGAGATACTGTAGTGGATTTTGTAGGGCCTCTCGGTAAGCCGGCACCACTGCATAAGGTCTCTCATGTGGTAGGTGTAGCCGGTGGTGTAGGTGCAGCACCGCTTTATCCACAGCTTAGGAAACTCCATGAGATGGGGGTTTCGGTAGATGTAATCATCGGCGGCAGAAGTGCAGAGTATGTCATTCTGGCTGATAAGTTCAAAGAATTCTGTGACAATGTATATATTGCAACAGATGACGGAAGTCTGGGAACCAAGGGCTTCGTTACCACTGTATTACAGGAACTGATAGACAAGGGTGAGAAGATTGACGAGGTAATTGCCATCGGACCACTCATTATGATGAAGAATGTTGTGGCACTTACTAAGCCTCTCAATATTCCTACAAGCGTTTCACTGAATCCGATTATGATTGATGGTACCGGCATGTGCGGCGGCTGTCGTGTCAGTGTTGGCGGCAAGATGATGTTTGCCTGCGTAGACGGACCGGATTTTGATGGATTTGAGGTCGATTTTGACGAGTGTATGAAACGTCAGGGTATGTTTAAGGAAGAAGAGCATGCATGTAAGATAGGGAGAGGAGAGTAATCATGGCAAATATGAGTATGACCAAGGTTCCTATGCCGGAGCAGGAGCCAAATGTCCGTAATAAGAACTTTGAAGAAGTAGCGCTTGGATATACGAAGGAAATGGCAATGGAAGAGGCTGCCCGTTGTCTGCAGTGTAAGAATCCACTCTGTATGCAGGGATGTCCGGTAAATGTGCCGATTCCTGGCTTTATTGAGAAGGTGGCTGAGGGAGATTTTGAGGCGGCTTATGAGATTATTACCAGTGAAAATGCCCTGCCTGCAATCTGTGGACGTGTATGTCCTCAGGAGAACCAGTGTGAGGGCAAGTGCGTGCGAGGCATTAAGGGTGAGCCGGTTGCCATCGGACGTATGGAGCGTTTTGTAGCCGATTATCACATGGCAAATGCGGCAAAGACAAAGCCGGAAATTACAAAGAACGGCAAGAAGGTAGCTGTTGTGGGCTGTGGTCCGGCAGGTATTACCTGTGCGGGAGAGCTTGCAAAGAAGGGCTATGAGGTTACAATTTTTGAGGCGCTACATAAAGCCGGCGGTGTACTTTCCTATGGTATTCCGGAGTTCCGTCTTCCGAAGGATTTAGTTGCGAAGGAGATTGAGAACGTACAGGATCTGGGTGTTAAGATTGAGACAAACGTCATTATTGGTCGTTCCGTTACTATCGACGAGCTGATGGAGGATGGTTATCAGGCTGTCTTTGTGGGCAGTGGAGCAGGACTTCCAAGATTTTTAAATATTCCGGGCGAGAATTTGCTTGGAGTTTACTCAGCAAATGAGTTTTTAACCCGTGTTAATCTGATGAAGGCATATAACTTCCCGGAGGCACCGACCCCTGTTAAGGTAGGTAAGAAGGTAGCTGTTGTGGGGGCTGGTAACGTAGCTATGGATGCGGCAAGAACCGCAAAGCGTTTAGGTGCAGAAGAAGTATATATTGTCTACCGTCGTAGCGAGGAGGAGCTTCCTGCAAGAGCGGAAGAGGTACATCATGCAAAGGAAGAGGGCATCATTTTCAAGCTGTTAAATAACCCATGCGCAATCCATGGTGAGGATGGCTGGGTAACAGGCATGGAGGTAATCAAGCAGGAGCTTGGTGAGCCGGATGCTTCCGGCAGACGTTCACCGGTGCCGGTAGAGGGCTCCAATTATATCATTGACGTAGATACGGTTATCATTGCAATCGGTCAGAGCCCGAATCCGCTCATTCGTCAGACGACACCGGGTCTTGAAACCCAGAAGTGGGGAGGTATCATTGTAGATGAGGATACCATGAAGACCAGTAAGGACGGCGTATATGCCGGCGGCGATACCGTAACCGGCGCAGCTACGGTTATCTTAGCGATGGGCGCAGGTAAGAAGGCGGCCAAGGCGATTGATGAAGCGTTGGCTTAGAAAAATATTATATTTTGTAAATATTTGTCATTGAAATACTGTTTTCAAATGCAAACAGGGTCCATATTCTAAAATAGAATGTGGGCCTTTTTGCATTTCCATGGTGCGCTTTGGTATTTTGCAGGGAAGGCTGGCTTTAGTATGCGTAAATATGGAGGATATGGAATGGAGCAGAATTTGATTTGGAAACCGGTGGTGCAGATTCGGCAGAAGCCTTCGGTGGACAGTATGGTGACGGATGAGATTTTTTACGGAATGGAGGTGACGGTTCACAAAGCGCTTTATAACGGCTGGCTGAAGATTTGTACATATTACGGATATGAAGGATATATCCGGCAGGATGATATCGTCTGCACAGAGGTGGGAAGGGAGCGCCGCGAGCTTGTTCGCTCCGGATTTGCGGACGTCTATGTTTCGCCGGACGTGAAGGCCGGTGTTATGCTGACGCTGGTGCGGGGCAGTATTGTTACAATTCTGATTCGGGAAAGTAACGGTTATACCGAGGTACAGCTGCTGGACGGGAGAATCGGATACATAAAGACAAGTCAGTTAGCGCCCTATGAGGAACATTTGCTGATAAAAAATGAGAAGCAGTTAAGAAGACAGCTTGTGGATAATGCTATGGCGTATTTAGGGACGCCGTACCGTTACGGTGGAAAGACACCTGTTGGAATTGACTGCTCCGGTCTTACGTTTATGGCGTACTTTTTGAGCGGCGTCATTATTTACAGGGATTCTAAAATGGAGCCGGAGTATCCTGTTCATGAGATTGAAAAGCGAAATCTTCTGCCCGGAGACCTGATTTATTTTCCGGGGCATGTAGCTTTATATCTTGGTGAACAAAGATTTATACATGCCACGGATAAGCTTGGGATAGAAAAGGTGGCGGTGCAGAGCATGAACCCGGAGGATGAGGAGTATAGGAAGGATTTAGCGGAAGGAGTATTGCAGTACGGCAGCATTTTTTAAATGAAACGCCAGATGGAAATCTAAAATAATAGTTAAAATGATAAGTTTTTATTAAAAAATGATTGCAAACATATAGCGTTGGGCTTATAATAGCAATGTCCGACCGACTGGTCGGTCAGAAAGAATCATGTATAAAAACACAGGAAATAAATAAAAGGAACGGAGGAAGAACATGATTTCAAAGTTTAGTGTGAAGAAGGCTTATACGGTTTTAGTGGGAATCGTGTTGATTATTGTGCTGGGGATTGTGGCGGCAATGAGAATGACAACAGATTTGCTGCCGAGTATGGAGCTTCCGTATGCTATTATTATTACTACATATGCGGGAGCCAGCCCGGAGACTGTTGAGACAGTGGTAACAAGGCCTATTGAATCCAGTGTTGCGACCTTGGATAATGTAAAGAATATCGGCTCTACATCCAGTGAGAATTATTCCATGGTCATGATAGAATTTTCCGGCGAGGTCAATATGGATTCTGCCACTATTGATATCCGGGAAAACTTAGACCAGCTTCAGTCCTTTTGGCCAGACTCTGTAGGAAACCCGATTATTATGAAACTGAATCCGGATATGATGCCGGCGATGGTGGCAGCAGTGGACGTGGACGGCATGGATGCGGTTGCACTCAGCAACTATGTTAATGACACGCTGTCAGAGGAATTAGAGGGTATTAACGGTGTGGCTTCTGTAACGGCAATGGGTTCGGTTACGGAGTCTGTGGAGGTGACTATCAGTGAGGCTAAGCTGAAAAAATTGAACGATAAGATTATAAAAGCCCTTGATAAAAAGTTTGCTGAGGCTGAGGATGAAATCAACGAGAATGAGGATAAGATTGACGATGGGCAAAAGCAGCTTGATAATGCCAAGGATAAGGCACGGGATCAGTTAAATGATGCCATCGCCATGTTAAACGACATGAAGCTGGATTTGCTAAAAAATGAGCTTGAATTGACGGAAGCTTTAAAGCAGATTATAGCAGCGGAGGAGGAGCTTGCCAACGCAAAGAAGACATTGACGGAACAGAAAACAACGCTGGAGACGACAATTACCCAGTTAGAAACATTGTATGGGCAATATCAGGCGTTGGCGGCGCAGAAGGCGGCATTGGAGGAGCAGCTTAAGCTGTATCCTGATAACGCTGAGCTTCAGGCGCAATATGCCCAGATTGTGGGAGCGATGCAGATGATTGAGCAGGGGCTGGCTGCCCAGCAGGATGCAGCGGGCAATCCACTGACGATAGATTCGCTTCCTGCAACGATATCCAGTTTGAAGGCGGCATTAAAAGAGGTAAAGGCCGGCTTAAAGGAGATAAAGAAAAGCGAAAAGGAGATTGCATCCAAGAAGAAACAGATTAATGATGCGCTGAAGGAGATTACTGATGGCAAGGTGACGTTGAATGATAAGCTGAAGGAGCTGGAAAAATCTAAGGACGAAGCCGAGGAGCAATTCATTCAGGCAGAGGTGGAATTAAATGAAGGTAAAACGGCATTAGAGCAGGCACGGGATCAGTTTGAGGAGCAGAAGGATGCCAGCTATGAGAGCCTGGATATGAAAAGTATCTTAACAATTGAAATGGTAGAGGGCATGCTGACGGCAGAGAACTTTTCCATGCCGGCGGGATATGTGACGGAGGATACGGTAAAATCTCTCGGCAGAGTGGGAGATAAGTTTACCTCCATTGAAGAGCTTTCTGACTTTGTACTTCTTGATTTGAATATGGATGATGTGGAGCCGATTAAGCTGTCAGATGTTGCGGATGTGTCCTTTGTGAACGATGCAGACGAGTCGTATGTAAGAATCAATCAAAATCCGGGCATGGTGGTATCCATTGCAAAGCAAAACGGATATTCTACCTCTGAGGTTGCGCATGAGATCAACAAAAAGTTTGAGGAGATTAGTGCAGATGACAGTGGCGTACATTTTGTTGCACTGATGGACCAGGGCATTTATATTGACATGATTGTGAATTCTGTACTGCAAAACCTGGCATTTGGGGCAGTTTTGGCAATTTTGATTTTGTTTGTATTTTTGAAGGATATCAGACCGACAGGCATCATTGCTGTTTCTATTCCGGTCAGCGTAGTGTTTGCAGTGGTTCTGATGTATTTCAGCGGTGTCACACTGAATGTAATCTCACTGTCAGGGCTTGCATTGGGCGTAGGCATGCTGGTGGACAATTCCATTGTCGTCATTGAAAATATTTATCGTCTCCGGGACCTGGGGTATTCGAGGAAGCAGGCTGCGATAGAAGGTGCGAAAAGAGTGACCGGTGCGATTACAGCATCTACTGCAACGACGGTGTCCGTATTTGTGCCGATTATTTTTACAGACGGATTGACGAGGATGCTGTTTGTAGATATGGCGTTGACTATTTTTTACTCCTTGTTTGCAAGTTTGATTATAGCCATTACCTTTGTACCGATGATGGCTTCCAGGGTGTTGAAGGAGGAGAAACAGAACAAAAACAAAATATTGAACTGGATAACAGACAAATATACAAGGCTTCTGGGTGTGGCATTAAAGTATAAAGCGGTTGTTTTTGTTATTGTGCTCGTTGCACTGGTCGCTTCCGTGATGCTGGCGGTGACCAACGGTACTGCATTAATGCCGGGGATGGACAGTACCCAGATGTCCATGGCTATGACCATGCCGGAGGGGACTACGGACTTAAAGGAGACTGCGGCAATGTCAGACGAGATTATTTCCAGGGTTTTGGAGATTGAGGATATTGAATTCATCGGTGCCATCACGGGAGGCAGTTCTATGTCCATGCTGGGGCTTGGCTCTGACAGTTCCGTGGACAATGTTTCTTATTATATATTGTGTAAAGAGGATAAAATCCATACGAATGAGGAAATCAGCCAGATGATTGTGGAAAAGACAAAGGATCTGGAGTGCGAGGTTTCTGTTAGTGCATCCTCGATGGATATGTCTGCGCTGGGGGCTTCCGGCGTTGTTATCAATGTGAAGGGAAAAGAATTAGACGAGCTGGCGCGAATTGCGGATGAGGTGGCTGCAAAGCTGGAGGAGGTAGAAGGACTGACCGAGGTTTCCAACGGGCAGGAGGAAGTAACCTCTGAGGTTCGTTTTGTTGTGGATAAGGATAAGGCTGCCGGTTACGGACTGACCGTTGCGCAGGTATATCAGAAGGTTGCTGGGGAGCTGGCTGCGCAAAGCGCAGTGACAAAGTTGGAAACAGTCACCAGGGACTACGAAGTGTTTGTAACCTCAAGCACGAAGGAGGAAATGACGGTTTCACGCTTGAAAAATCTGACTATTGAGGGTACGGTAGACAACGAAAAGGAAGATATTAAGCTATCTCAAATGGTAGATTTTAAGGAAGCGGAGGGATTAACCGCTATTAGCAGAAGTAACCAGAACCGCTATATCAGTGTGTCCGCTGCGATTATGGACGGTTACAATGCAGGCCTGCTGGCTGCTGATGTGGAGGCCGCCATTAAGGAGGTTTCTTTGCCAGAGGGATATACAGTTGAGTTTAACGGTGAAAATGAAACTACGATGGAAGCTATGGAGCAGGTGGGATTGATGCTGTTGCTGGCAGTCATTTTCATGTATCTGATTATGGTGATTCAGTTCCAGTCGCTGTTGTCTCCGTTTATTATCATGTTTACGCTTCCTTTGGCGTTTACCGGTGGGTTTATGGGGCTTTATATTGCAGGCATGGAGGTGTCGGTCATTGCCATGATTGGTATGGTTATGCTTGCGGGTGTCATTGTGAATAACGGTATTGTGCTGGTAGATGCGATTAATCAGACGCGGGAGGAAGGCGTTAAGAAAAAGGAGGCTATTATGCAGTCTGCAAAAGACAGGCTGCGACCGGTTATTATGACGGCATTGACAACGATACTCGGTTTGTCCACCATGGCAGCAGGCATGGGCATGGGTGCAGATATGGCGCAGCCTATGGCGGTAGTCGTAATCGGCGGCTTGATTTACGGAACACTTTTGACATTGTTCCTGGTTCCGTGTATTTATGATGTGTTTAACAGAAAAGAACTGGTGATGGAGGAAGATATAAATGGAACAGATATCCGACAAGATAAAACCAATCTATGAGGCCGTAATAGAATTGTTAAATGACGGTATGATGCTGCCGGAAATCAAGGTATCTGACATCAGCAAAAAGGCAGGCATTGGCAAAGGGACAGTCTATGAATACTTTACATCCAAGGAAGAGGTTATCACGCAGGCGCTTATTTACTACGTGTCGGTGAAGCTGGAGGATTTGGAAGGCGTATTGGAGGGCAAAGGTACTTTTCGGGAAAAATGTGAGGAAATCCTGGTTTGGATGGATGAAGGTAAAATTATGGAATCTGTTGTGGTCAGCATCTTTAAACTGACACATGATTCCCAGGATTTTATGTACAGTATGAAGCAGGAAATGATGGAGCAAATCCGTAGATGGGAGGGTATAGACCGCCTGCTGCAGTCATTGATAGATGCGTTGCGCCGGGATGTACCCGTGCCGGATTCGGTGGAGGATTTTAAGCTGTATTTTGCCATTTGTTCCCAGTTTGGCGGCTATATGCTTTCTTCAAAATGCAGCTCCCCGCTGCTGGCGGGAGGAAGGGAATCCCTGAAAGGGCTAATCTATGATAATATTATAAAGATGGTATCATAAAAGAAGAAAAGAGGTTGTGCGTGAAACCGGTTGATCAGTTGGTGCGGCGGCCTCTTTTTTGTTATACAATGTTTTAGAGATCTTCTTCAATGACATGAAAATCCAGATAGTCAAAGTCAATTGTCTCCACGAAGGAATCCTGGGTGAACCGGGTGCGGGCATGATGGATAAAGTCCTGTTGGTTCTTCTTCAACCAAATCGGTGCAGCCAGGTCAAAAGTAAGACATATGTCCTCCAGTGCCTTGTAGACTTTTTTTGTCCGTGACAGGGAGGTATCGTAAATCTCTATCACTGTATCCTGTATTAAATGATTGTCTTTGATGATTTTTCCCCAAATGCGCATACTGCGTCCTCCGTTACTATTTTTTGCTTTTTTTCAGCAAAAGCAAAATAAAAAATATGTTTCAGTATAACATAAAATGGAAATAAAGCATACCGAAAAATAATGCCGGGTAAATGTGAAAATAATGCCGAGTACATGCAAAAA
>CAMWOF010000007.1 GCA_947175805.1 uncultured Clostridiaceae bacterium | reverse complement strand
CCGTAAGGCAATGGAGAAAGCCGGGTCAGCAAAGTTTCAGGAAATCTGTAAAAATGTATCCAATCCCTATGGGGACGGCAGGGCGACCGAACGGATTGTGGATGCGGTTTCCCGGATGTTTGAGAGGCCGATTGATTTAAAAAAGAAATTTTATGATTTATGAGCATATGAGAGGGAATGCAATGTTTTTGTTAGCAGATTATTATGATTCATTTTCATGTGTTGGAGGGAGCTGCCTGAACACCTGTTGCGCAGGCTGGCAGATAGAAGTTGATTCCCAGACGCTGGACATGTATAGAGAAAAAAGCGACAGCTTTTCGGAATATGTAAGGGCGAATCTAATCTATAGCGAGGGTGGCGCCAAAGTCAGATTGACCGAAGAACGGCGGTGTCCGTTTTTAAACAGTGAAAACCTATGCGATATTTATACGCATTGGGGAGATACCTATATGGGTGATACCTGCTGTGCCTTTCCCCGGATTATCTGGCAGACACCGGAGGTTACCCTTTTGGCACATTCTCTATCCTGTGAGGAGGTGCTGCGGATTTTATTTGCCAAGGTGTCGCCGGTTGCCCTTTGCTCGGAGATTGCAGAGGGTGAGAAAGAAATCGCCTTAGATACGCTTCCCAATTATAGTATATATCAATTTGTGCTGTGGAGCCTTGAGATGCTGCAGGACACATCGCACACCTTTGGTGAGGCACTGGCAGCTGTGGTTTCTATGGGGCTAAAGTCGCAAACGGCTATGCAGAGCCATGATATGGAAGGGATGGATAATTTGCTAAAGCAGTCTGACAGGGTATTGTCGGATGTCAGAAGGGGATATGATGTTATTGACAAATCGGAGCGGGTGGTGGAGCCGTTGATTGCAAGTATTGTGGACAGTTTTTGGCAGATGGTGCATTCTCGTGACAGCTACAAACAGGGAATGTTTTATTGGTGTGAGGATTATTTCTCCTGGGACAAAAATACCCGGCATCAAAAAATATTAGAGCATATCAAGGAATATAAGGTATCGGCTGCACACATTACTTTTTACAGGAAATTGTCTGCTGCGTTTATTTTGGCACAGTCATATCGGTTTACAACAGAGGAAGGCGTAAAAAATGTTTTGCAGAGTTGTCTGCTGAACTATATCATATTAGTGGATATCCTGCCTCTGTTTTGGAATGTAGAATTTGGCACCGCTGAATATTTCGCAAGGATTGCGCATATTGGCAGGATATTTGAGTATACCGGCGGTTGGATAAATGACATACTGGCACCTGCGGTTGCAGGGGAGACAGGAGCAGATTTGGATACATATATTGCGGTATTGCTGCTGCGGTATGGGATATAAATAATATAGGAATATGGCAAAAGGAGATATAGAGCGTATGGATAGTTTAATAAAGAATTCAGAAAGTCCATTTATTTCTATGATTTGTCTGGATGCAGATGACGGATATTTGGAAGAATACCTTTCTGGACAGGGAGATATCCACATAGAATACGTGCAGATTACAGACGATGATTCCTATGAGGATATTATAGATTATATAAAAGGCGCTGACAGCAGGTATATTTGTTTTTTTGAGGCAGGGCATATTTACGATGCAGACAGGCTTAAAAAAATGTCCGGCTATTTAGAGCAGGCGGCTGATATTCAGATTGCCGTCAGCCCCAGAAATTATATAGATGATGAGGACTGTATCATTTCTAAGGCTGGGTTAACTGCGTGCATCTATTCCGGGCGAGCGGTTTTGGAGCACAGTATTTTGGAGAATCAGAATGTATACGGAGATTTGTCAACAATTATGGTTTCTACGGAATACGCAAAAAATATTCCATGGGATATTCCCGACAGTGAAATAGATACGATAAACAGAATTATGATTTTGTATCAGATGCTTTATTATGGCAGGGTTGGTTTTTTGGATGCTCCTCTTGTTTCAGTCCGCTTACAGGAGAGAAAGACTGATAGGGAAAGAGAATATGCAAAGATAGCGGATGCATACAGGGATTATACAAGATATTTGTGCGGCAGGGGGCTTCTTCGTACAGAATGGGAACCACCCCGGCGGCAAGCGGATGTATCGGTACATATCAAAAAGGAGATGACCTTTTTTTATACAGATAAAGGAGAATATTATAACTTGAAGCCGATTGCGGACAAGGCTGTTTTGCGAGGCTATTCGGTGGAGTTTACGGAGGATATCAGAAAGGAAGCGGAAATCGGCATATACTGTCAGCATGCCAACTGGCTGGAACCCGTTAATGCTAAATTTTCATTGATACTGCTGCACGATTTGGAACAGGGTCATGAACGGTGGCCGGATATGTGGGAGGGAGAGACCTGGGATAAGTTTGATATTGGCATTGTGCCGGGAAAAACCTGGGCGGACCGTTGGGCAAAATGTGCCTGCCATTCTTGGGCGAATCCGAGGATTGGAACTTTTGAGCTTGGCTATCCAAAGAGTGATTTGATAGATTCTGAGGAGATAAAAGAGCGCGCCAGGCAGATTGGAGACAAGTTCGGTATGAAATATGATTATTCCGTGCTTTATGCAGTATCCAAGGAGTGTGATGCCAAGGAGGATGATTTTATCCGGGCACTTGCGTCTTTAAACGTAAATCTTCTGATAAAACAGGCGAGGTGGTCGGACGCCTATGCCGATGTCAATCAAAATATAAAAGAAATGCGGGCGTTACACGAGGGAAGGTTTGATAATGTATATTATATTGAGCCTGAGGAGAGTATTATGACTGCCCTCGAATTATGTGATATGGTTGTCTCGGATGATTCCAGCGTAATGGCAGAGGCCATCATGTTTGGGAAACCTGCGCTGTCCTGTGTGGATTGGCTGACGCCGGAGACACCGTCAGAGGGATTTGCATTATTAGCGGACATGGACTATATTTTGAAATGTAAAAAGGTGGAGTTAAGGGAGTATGTGGAGAAGCTGTCTTCACACACATTGGGGGCAGCGGTAATCGACGAGGTTCTTGAAAAGGGAAAATATGTGTTTACAAATAAAGGAAGCTGCTGTGATGATATTTTAGACGCCATCGAATATTATACAGGTGAATCAAAATCCGGCAAGGAAAAACCGGAAAGCGGGTTTTTGAAAAAAAAGCTGGAACCCTTATATGTGCCGTGTTCCCTTTGGAATTGACACGCTTGATGCATGATGATAAAAAATAACGCAGAGGAGTATTTTATAGTATGAGTAAATGTTATATGGGTTCTGAAAAACCATATATTTCCATGATTTGCCTGGATGCAGATGCGGGGGATTTAGAGGAATATCTTTCTACACAGGAAAATGTTGCTCCAATCGAGTATGTGCAGTTTACAAGTGAGGATTCCTATCAGGATATTATTAAGTATATTTATGATGCCCAGGGACGGTATATTTGTTTTTTTGAGGCTGGTCACGTATATGCGCCGGATAGAATCCATAAAATGTCAGAATATCTGGAAAAGACGCCGGACGTTCAGGTTGTCATCAGTCCCAGGAATTTTATAGACGCCGACGGTAATGTTATTTGCACATCGGATAAGCTTCATTCTAAGTACTTAGGATTGGCGGTTTTGGAATACAGCATAAGAGAAAATAGTAATGTATATGGCGACTTGTCTGCAATTATGGTTTCTGCCGAATATGCGAAACGGATTCCGTGGGATATTCCGGAAGACAAAATTGACAGCATAAGCCGCATCGCATTTTTATATCAATTTCTTCTTTATGGGAACGCAGGGTTTTTGGATGTGCCCCTTGTTTCTGTGCGCCTTAGGGAATGCAATGACCAGGCAGCTTGTGAGAAGGCGGCGGAATTTGAGAATTATACACGGTATTTATATGAGCAGAAGCTGCTTGAAAGCTATTGGAAAAGAACTTCCAGAGATGGGCATAAGCCTGTGCCGGTGAAAAAGGAAATTACATTATTTTATACAGATAAAGGTGAATACTATAATCTGAAGCCGATTGCAGATAAGGCGGCTTTGAGGGGATACACGGTGGCGTTTACGGATAATCTTACTGAGGAGGCGGAGATTGGCATATATTGCCAGCATACAGCGATGATAGAATCGGTAAACGCCAAATTTTCTCTGATACTGCTTCACGATATGGCGCAGGGACATAACCGCTGGCCGAATATATGGTATGGAGAACCATGGAATCGCTTTGATATTGGAATTGTTCCGGGAAAAACGTGGGCTGACCGTTGGTCACAGTGCGCATGCGACATATATGCAAATCCGAGGTGCGGAACATTTGCACTTGGCTATCCGAAAAGTGATTTGACAGAATCTTTGGAGACAAAGGAAAGGGCAAGGCTGTTAAGTGGAAAGTTCCATTTAAAATATGATTTTTCTGTCCTTTATGCCCCGTCATGGGAAAATAATGAAAAAGAAGATGATTTTATACGGGCATGTGCATCCCTGAAGGTTAACCTTCTGATTAAACAGTGCAAGTGGCCGGCGGCATTTGACCACATTAATAAAAATAACGATGAAATGCGGGCATTGCATGAGGGACGCTTTGATAATGTTTACTACATAGAGCCGGAAGAGAGTATTATGACGGCGCTGGAGTTATGCGATATGGTGGTTTCCGATGAATCCAGCGTGATGGCGGAGGCTGCCATGTTTGGTAAGCCAAGCCTGGCTGTTACGGACTGGCTCATACCGGATACCGTGCCAATCAGATATGCCTGCTGCCCGATGGAATATGTTTTAAAGTGCAGGAAGGTGGAGCTGAGGGAATATGTAGAGATGCTGTCCTCCCATACGATTTCTAAAGCACAAATAGACGATATCATTCAAAAGGGACAACATGAATTCGCAAATAAAGGAAGCTGTTGTGACGATATATTAGATGCAATTGCGTATTATACAGGTGGTGAAGCTGCAGGCACCGGGTTTTTAAGTAAAAAAGTAGAGTCCCGATATGAGAAATGTGCCTTGTGGAATTAACTACGGATAGAATTTGATAAATCAAAGTCTAAGAGAAAGGGTAGTAGTATATAATCATGGAGAATTGCTGGAAAGATATTTGGAGTAAGAAAAGTACGGAACATAATCTGGAAATGCTTGGAGAATATGAGATGTTTTGTGAACTGAAGCGTGCAGATGGCTTTGACGTAGGCGTGGAGGATGCAGACGGTTATTATCAGTATTTTTATAAACAACTGGATGAAATGGTGGCAACGATTGGCAGGCTCATGGATCCGGTCCGTCCGGCAAGCGCTTTTGAGGTTGGATGCGGCAGCGGAGTAAATTTGTGGTTTTTACAGAAGCATTTTGGGATGGAGATTGGTGGTATCGATTATTCGGCTTCACTGGCAGATGTCGCAAATAGTGTGCTGAAGGGCAATGTGGTTGCATGTAAGGAGGCGATAGAGCTTACATCTTTGCCCCAATATGATGTGGTGTTTTCTAACAGTGTATTTCAATATTTTCCTGATGAAGCGTATGCCGCAAAAGTACTGGAGCTGATGCTGCAAAAAAGCAGGAGAATGGTTGTTTTGCTGGAGGTACACGATATGGAGCATAAAGATGACTGGCTTGCACACCGGAGAAGTAAAATACCGGATTATGATGCGCAATATGCAGGTCTTGGCAGGCTGTTTTTGTCAAAGAAATGGGTGGAGGAGATTGCCGGGGTCCATGGCAGACAGGTGCATTTTACCTACCCGGATTCTCCATATTATGTAGGCAGTAAATATATATATGATGCGTACTTGTATTGAACTGAAAACGGAATGTGGGAAGATGAAAAAGAAAATAGAAGAAGCAATTATAAATGAAGATGAGGCGCTTGCAAAGCAGCTGCTTGATGATTATGAGGGCATAGCTCCGGAGGATGCGGATTTATTGTCGCTTAAGGTCAATTATTATATAATGGCCGGCGATATTACAAAGGCAGCTTCTTATGCGCTTATGGGTGTCCGCAGGCTTCCCTTAAATGCGGAAATGTATTACAATCTTGCATGCATATATGAGATGACGGGACAGTGGCTTGAGGCGTTTTTAAATTATCAGAAGGCTGGCTTTTTATATGGATATGTAGATGCTCCGGAAATCGAGACGCTCAAGCCACAGGAGAAGGCCTTAGAAATGCTTGATGCATTTATGCAATGGAAGGAAAATATTACGGATGAGCAGCTTGCGGCACAGGCGGAGCAGCAATATCGGGCGGTTTTAGCGTTCGCAGAGAGCAATTATGGTTTTTATGAGAATATTTTTCGCACGCCGGGACAGGTTATAGGCAGCTTTTTTTATGAAAGTATGGAACAGCGCCGCTTTGCAGGTGTGTTTAAGGATCAGTTTCTAAGCAAGCATTATCCACAGGATAATATGGATTTAATTCATTTGAGAGGCGAGTTTTTAAGGGCGGATGAGGGGCGGCGCTGCCACATTGCCGGTGCGGAGGATGTGGAAAAATATTTGCTTCCAATTGCCAGCCGGGATAATAATAATATGCTTTTGTTTTGCAAAGGAGAAAGTAAGTATCAGGTGCTGCAGCGCCATGCAAATCATTTTAATTACTATATTACAGAGAATAATATGGATATTTATGCGGTGAAGGATTGCTGCTTTGGCAGTCCAATACCAATGCGGTGGAAGCATGGAAAGAAGAAGCTTGTTTTAAATATATTTCTGGACGGTATGGCGCAGTCTGTAATATCGGATGCAGATTTTAAAAAAATAATGCCCTGTACATATCAGTTTTTTGAAAAGGGTACTATCTGCACGCATGCATACAGTGCAGCAGAGTGGACATATCCTAGTATCGCAAATTTTGTAACAGGTCTTGACACGACGCACCATATGCTTTTTCATAGCACGCTGGACTCGGCAATGCCGCAGGATGTGCCGACAATAGCAGAATATTTTAAGAGAGACGGTTACTATACGGCGATGTTTTGCGGTGACTGGAGGATTATTCCGACTTACGGACATGCAAGGGGCTATGACCGCTATGTATATCAGCACCAGAAATCAGGTTATAAAGTACACGAGGTGATTGCGGATGCCATCGACCATTTGGATGCATTTTATGAGACGAACCAGTTTGTATGGCTTTCCCTGAGTGACCTTCATGATATTGCTGATGAGGACGATTTGCCGGTGGATGTCCAAAAAGGACTGCCGCTGCATTTAAGAACCTACGAGGAGAAGGGGGTAACCTCTGTTAAGCAGGAATACAGTGAGAATAAAACGGCTGCATTTCTGAAGGAGGCGGCGCATATAGATCGTTGGCTTGGCGTATTGTATGATTATATAGAGAAGCATTATGCAGAGAATGAAATTGTCGTCTCGCTTTTTTCTGACCATGGGCAGGGATATTTTGTGAAAAATAAAGAGCATTTTCTAGCAAAGGGGCGGTCTAATATCGCATTGATGTTCAGGGGAGGCATTGCCGACACCGGAGTCCGTTGCGGAGAGATTATATCCTCTTTGGATTATAGTGATATTATGCGTAAGCTGGCGGATGTCAATATCCCAAAGGTGCCTTCGGACGGCAGGCTGCCGTTGCAATTCGGTGGAACGGATAAAAGAGTGTTTGCACTGGCAGAGAGTCTCCATCCAAATGACCCATATCAGGCTGCGCTGTTTATGAAGGGAAGCACATTTTTCTTTCGCAACCCGTCGCCGGTTACCATGGATGGAAGATTCCGGCTGGAGGAGTACGTCTATTGGCTGCAGGATGAGGATGGAAATAAAATGGATGACGGGACGGAGACAGAAAAATGCCTGCAGTATATTCTGAAGCATATTGCGCCGCTTTTGTTGTACGAATAGAAAGCAGCCGCAGATGATTCGGTACAGAAAGGAAGCTTTATATGGAAATAAAAAGAAATATTTTGCTGAATCCCGGGCCGTCCACGACGACGGATACGGTGAAGCTGGCGCAGCTTGTGCCGGATATCTGTCCTCGGGAGAAGGAATTTGCGGATTTGATGCATAGGCTGAGGCAGGATTTGCTGAAGGTGGTGCACGCATCTCCTGATAAATACACATCGGTGCTGTTTTGTGGTTCCGGTACGATAAATATAGATGTGTGTTTAAATTCGCTGCTGCCGGAGGGCAAAAGGATTCTGATAGTGAATAACGGGGCCTATAGCTCTAGGGCTGTAGAAATTTGTCAATATTACCATTTGGATTATACGAATCTGGAATTTCCCGTGGACGAGCTTCCGGACCTGGAAAGGGTAGAAGCAGTATTAAGGGAGAACTCCGATATTGCTTTGGTGCATACAACCCACAACGAGACGGGAACCGGTATTCTGAATCCAATCAGGGAAATCGGTGAACTGGCGCACTGGTATGGAGCAGTATTTACTGTGGATACGACTTCCACGCTGGCTATGCGGCCGATAGATATCGAGAAGGATAATATTGATTTTTGTATGGCATCTGCCCAAAAAGGGCTGATGGCGATGACAGGGCTCTCCTTTATTATAGGGAACAAGAGCCTGATTGAGCAGTCGGCGGCATACCCGAAGCGGTCTTATTACTGCAATCTCTATATGCAGTATGATTATTTTGAAAAGACCGGGCAGATGCATTTCACGCCGCCAGTGCAGACAGTTTATGCTGCAGTGCAGGGGTTAAAGGAATATTTCGCCGAAGGAGAGACGGCAAGATGGGAGCGGCATCTGAGAGTGTTTGAGGCGATTCATGAGGGGCTTGACGCCTTAGGTTTTCAGGATCTAATCCGGCGGGAATGGCAGGCAGGGCTTGTGGTGTGCGTAAAGTATCCCGACGATCCGCATTGGGATTTTGACAGGGTTCATGATTACTGCTATGCCCATGGCTTTACGATATATCCGGGAAAGATATCGGATATGGATACCTTCCGTCTCTGTGCCCTTGGTGCCATTGATGTGCAGGATATCAGAGATTTCTTTGCGGTATTTAAGGCAGCGCTTGTTAGGGATGGGGTGCAGATACCGGAGATTGATGAACTGAGGTAAGGAGGAGATCCAAGTTGAATGCCATAATATTAGCGGCTGGTAAATCAAATCGATTTGCGCCTTTTACCTATGAAAAGCCAAAGGGGCTTTTTCGGGTGCGAGGGGAAGTCTTGATTGACAGACAGATAGAACAACTTCGGGAAGCGGGAATAAAAGAAATTATTGTCGTCATCGGGTTTATGAAAGAAAAGTTTTTTTATTTAGAAGAAAAGTATGGTGTGAAGCTGGTTATTAATAATAGTTTTTCCTCTAAAGGCAATCTTTATTCCCTGTATACTGCAAGGGAATATCTGCATAATACGTTTATTTGCTGTGCGGATCATTATTTTTTGGAGAATCCGTTTTTAGACAAAATAAGAAATTCGTATCGCGCCTGTGTGCGGAAGGAGGGGCAGTTTCGGGAGTTTGCCGTTGAAATTTCAGATGCAGATATAATAACGGACTTCCGTGTGGGCGGTTGTGATTCTTATGCCATGGTTGGACAGGCATATTTTTCAGACAGTTTTTCAAAGCGGTTTGTGGAATTAATGGAGCAGGAGATTTCAGATTTTGGCATCAGCAGTATGTTTTGGGAGGAGTTTTACGGAAAACACCAAAGAGAACTGACGTTGTATGCATCGTATTATGATGCTGAGCAGATCCAAGAGTTTGAATCTGTGGAGGACTTACGGCAGTTTGATCAGGATTTTTTAAATAATATTGATTCTGACATCGTAAAAAATATTTGTTCCCAGATAGAGTGCCTACCAAATTCCATAACAGATATTGAGGTTATAGATAAGGGATTAACGAATGTCTCGTTTAGATTTTGTGTAGACGGCATTGTTTATGTGTACCGGCATCCAGGCGGGACTGCCGGTAATTTGGTGGACAGGCATACAGAGTTGTATACGCAGTATAAGGCGAGGGAGCTTGGGATAGACAAATCTGTGATTTATATGGATTTATCGGGCTGGAAATTATCATATTATGTAAATGATATGATTTTATGTGATTTGGAACAGGATGCGCAGTTAATGAAGGCAATGGAATATCTACATATGCTGCACGCAATAAAATGGGACGCCTCTATTAAGCAATTTGATACGTATCAGGAGGCATTGAAGCTTATGAGGATTGCCTCAGCCACGAAGGGCAATCTCTTTGAAGAATTCGCAGAATTGAAAGATAAGGCGGAACAGCTTGACCATTTTATGAAAACGGATGGATATCGCAGGGAAGCTTTATGCCATAATGATGTTTATGCGCCGAATTATCTGATTACCGCTTCTGGCGAAATGTATTTAATTGATTGGGAGTACGCTGGAGTGAATGACCAGGCAAATGATATCGCATGTATTTGCTGCCGATATGATTTTTCTGATGCGCAGATTGAACGGTATTTGCGTGCATATGTCGGCAGGGATTTAACATACGAGGAACACAGACACTATATTGCGGCCATTGCACTTTGTGGATTTTATTGGTTTTGCTGGGGATTATACAAAGGCTCAGTGAATGATGATGACGGCTTTTTTTTCCTTCCGGCGTACAGAAATTGCAGGCGGTTTGCGGCTATAGCTTTAGATGCATACAAAGAATAAATTTGGAGACAGAGGTGGCAGGATATGAATATTGCCTTGATATTAGCAGGCGGCGTCGGTTCCAGGGTTGGTGAAAAAAAGCCTAAACAGTTTGTGGAGGTGTTGGGAAAACCTGTTTTAGCCTACACAATAGAGGCTTTTCAACAGCATAATGAGATTGATAGAATATACATAGTATGCTTGGAAGAATATATAGAAACAATAAAAAAGCTTGTCAGTAAATATGCATATAATAAAGTACAGGGTCTTGTTCCGGGAGGAGACACATTTCAGTATTCTGTGAAAAATGGTGTTGATTATTTGTGCGGCAAATTATCTGAAAGTGATATTTTATTAATACATTATGCTGCATCCCCATTTGTCAGTGACAGAATTATCAGTGATGGCATTCGTGTTAGCGGCGAAAAGGGAAATTGTACCTCAGCGACCCCTTGTTATTTGCTGATGGGCTCTAATGATGACGGGGAGCAGTCAACACGCTGGGTTGACAGGGATAAGCTTATGCAGTTAAATAGTCCCCAATGTTTTCAATTTGGATATGTGAAACAGTTATATAGACAGGCGGAACAGGAGGGGTTATTGGAAGTTGTGGAGCCGCACACGACCAGCCTTATGTATGCAATGGACAGAACCATATATTTTTCTTATGGCGATCAGACAAATATTAAAATTACTACAAAAGAGGATTTAAAATTATTTGAAGGATATGTACTTATGAAAAATAAGGAAGCAGCAAAAAAGATTTAGAATAGAGAGGTTTTTTATGGATTTTGACGTAGGTTTTTTTGAGGAGGAGGTTCGCTGCGGTTACACTGTCACAGCGGAAATGAAAAGGGTATGGGCTGTAGAGCTTGAGCTGTTAGCGCTTTTTGACTCTATTTGTAAAAAGCATGGTTTAAGATACTATGTAGATTATGGTACGCTTTTAGGGGCAGTGCGTCATCATGGGTTTATACCATGGGATAACGATATTGATATCACAATGTTCAGAGGGGAGTATCAGAAATTAAAGGCTGTGATTCAAAATGAGTTGGAATACCCGTTTTTTTTCCAGGATAGTTATACTGACCCATTAAGGATTATGACGCTTTCAAAATTGCAAAATCTTAATACCACTGCAATTGAGTTTCCTGAAATGCTGGGAACAGAATTTCACCAGGGAATATCTATTGATATTATGCCGTTAGATGATGTTGCTGACGGGAAGCGGTGCTCGGAGCTCATTACAAATATGGAGCTGGCAATGTGGTATGGAATTGTTGAGCCGAATATTTTGCATGAGGATAAAGGCTTTTCCGAAATCCGTAGGACGCTGGAGGGATATCTGGAATTGTCGGTCATTGAGCGTTTTGGTGTGTTTGAGGAATTCTGTGCATCGCAGGCGGGCAAATCAGATACGGTAAACTGGCTTTCGTGGCTGTTTGTCTATCATAAGGCGAATCGGAAAAAAGCATGGTACGAAGATATTGTATATATGCCCTTTGAAAATATGAAAGTGCCATGCCCTGCCGGTTATGACGAAATACTGAAGAGCTGCTACGGTGATTATATGACTCCGGTGCAGGGAGGCTCACAGCACGAAGGGATTATTTTAGATGCAGACAGGCCGTACGGTTCATATTAGAATGGAGAGGAATATGTTTGGTGAGTTAGTTAGTGTGATAATTCCGGCATATAACCGTGCGCATACAATAAAGCGGGCGATAGATAGTGTGAGGGGGCAGTCCTACAAAAATATTGAAGTGATTGTTGTAGATGATTGTTCTACAGACGGGACTTTAGAATGTGTCCAGAAGTGGTATGGTGATGCTGACTGGCTGCTGTACGTCATCAATGACGAAAATGTCGGGGCAGCTGGCAGCAGGAATATTGGGGTACAGTATGCGCACGGAGATTATATTGCATTTCAGGACAGCGATGATGAGTGGATGCCGGATAAACTGGAATATCAAATGAGGCTGATGGATAAAAGTTCTGATGATGTTGGAATGGTATATTGTTGCATGGAGCGCAGAATGGGCGAGGAGGTGTATGACGTATGGCCTCCGGCGGAGGCACCAATGGAGGTGAAATCCGGCAATATGTTAAAAACTTTATTGTTGGGACCTGTAATTAGCACACAGACCATGTTATTTGACAAGCGGGCTTTCTTGGATTGCGGTGGCTTTAATGTCGGGCTTAAGGTAATGGAGGATTATGAGCTTTCTGTCCGTTTTGCAAGGACATATCAAATAGGGCTGGTTGATAAAACTCTGGTAACTCAGTATGAATCGGCAGGTGGGGTAAATTCTGATTTGACAGAAAGAATTATCACACAGAGTTATATTATGGAGCAGGGCTATGAAGATATGAGGAGGCTTGGCATTGTAACGGAAAAATTGAGCCGAGTATATGAGGAGGCAGAGAATTATGGCATGGTAAAGGAATATCTTAGCTGCCTGCTGTCTTCAGAGCATATGGAATATCATGCGTATGCAAAAAAGAAACTAAAACTGCTTAAGGAGAGTTGATTGTGCCGCAAACAGCTAAATCTACGATAGGAGAGTTGGAATGAAAAGAGTCTATACATGTTTTTGTACGGATGTCATCCATGAGGGGCATCAGAATATTATCAGGGAAGCAAAAAAATACGGCAGGCTCACAGTTGGAATTTTAAGTGACAGTGCCATGATACGGTTTAACCGTTTTCCGACACTCAAGTTTCAGGAGCGGTTTGATTTGGTAAGAAATATAGAGGACGTGGATGAGGTAGTGGTGCAGGAGGATGTGATGTACGATAAAATCATTGCTGAGCTGCAACCGGATTATGTCATCCATGGAGATAATTGGCTGGCAGGACCTATGCGGGCAATCAGGGACAGAGTGGAGGAATGTCTTCGTACATACGGAGGGGAAATTATTGATGTTCCTTATACCTATAATGAAACGGTGAAGCGGGCGGATCAGAGAATTGTTGAAAAGCTGGCAATGCCGGAATACAGAAGGAAACGGCTTAGTCAGTTGATTGGCATACGTCCCATTGTCAAGGCAATCGAGGTGCATAATGGTCTCACCGGACTGATTGCTGAGAAAACCGTTACCCAGCATGAAGGGGAGCTTGACCAGTTTGACGCTATGTGGATAAGTTCTTTATGTGATTCTCTGGCAAAGGGGAAGCCGGATATAGAGCTTGTGGACATGACCTCGCGGTTTCGCACGATTGATGATGTGATGGAGGTTACGACAAAGCCGATTATTTTTGACGGGGATACGGGCGGTTTAATCGAGCATTTTGTATATACTGTGCGCTCGTTGGAACGGATGGGTGTCTCAGCAGTGATTATTGAGGATAAAACGGGGCTTAAGAAAAATTCACTGTTTGGAACAGAAGTAGAACAAACGCAGGATACGATAGAACATTTTTGTGAAAAGATTGCTGCAGGGAAAAAGGTGCAGCTTACGGATGATTTTATGATTATTGCCAGGATAGAAAGTCTGATTTTGGAGAAGGGCATGGAGGATGCGCTGAACCGCGCAAGGGCATATGTAGGTGCAGGAGCAGACGGCATCATGATTCACAGTCGGAAAAAAGATCCGACAGAGATTTTAGAGTTCTGTGATTTGTTTCGGAAAGAGGATGAAAAAACCCCGATAGTTGTGGTGCCGTCCTCGTTTCATTCGGTTACGGAATATGAACTGTCACAGCATGGCGTTAATCTGGTTATTTATGCAAACCAACTGACCAGAAGCGCTTTTCCTGCAATGCAGAGGACAGCAGAGGATATTTTGAAGTTTCACCGCGCTCAGGAGGTGGATGACCGCTTGCTGCCAATTAAGGATATTATTACGTTGATTGATGAGCTGTAAATAGGAGGCTGGCGAAAAGCTATGGAACAGGCAATTGTTATGGCATCTGGTATGGGAACAAGAATGCTGCCGTTGACAAAAAAAATACCGAAGCCCCTGGTTTTGGTGCATGGTATACCGATGATTGAGACGGTGATAGCAGGACTGAAAACCAGAGGTGTAAAGGATATCTTTGTTGTCGTGGGATACTTAGGCGAGCAGTTTCGGTATTTGGAGCAAAAATACGGTGTCAGGCTGATATGGAACCATGAATATGAGACAGTCAATAATATTTCTTCTGTCTATGCTGCTAAGGAGCTTCTGTCTGGCGGGGACTGTTTTATCTGTGAGGCAGATTTATATGTGGCTGAAAAAACAGTATTTTCAGGGGAGATTTCTGGCTCCTGTTATTTTGGGAAAATGGTTCCGGGGTACTCTGATGACTGGGTTTTTGAACAGGATGACAGCAGTTTTATTACCCGTGTAGGAAAGGGTGGCAGAGATTGTTACAATATGGTGGGGGTTGCCTATTTTAAGGAAAAAGAAGCAAGGCTGTTAGCGTCTTATCTGGAGGAGGCATATCGGCAGCCGGGTCATGAGACATGGTTTTGGGATGATGTAGTCAATATGCATTTGGATACTTTGCAGCTTCTTGTGCGTCCGGTAGAGTCGGAATCAATCATAGAAATTGATACGCTGGCAGAGCTGGAGGCTGTGAATCGCAAAGTATTTGACGAGTGGTGGCATGAGTAAAAAGGTAAGTGTAATTATTCCGTGTTATAATTTAAAAAAAGATGTAATTGCCGGGGAAGCCGGCAACGGGGAGACAGCCTTTGACATCTGTATGCAATCTGTACTGAGCCAGACAATCGGACTTGAGAATATGGAGATTATTCTGGTAGATGATGCCTCTACGGATGATGGGTATACATCAAATGTATTGAGAACCTATGAGCAAATGTTTCCGGAACAGGTGTTGGTGGTTTTGCTGGAAGAAAACCAGCGGCAGGGCGGCGCAAGGAATATCGGTCTTAGCTATGCTGCCGGAGAGTATGTGGCATTTCTGGATGCAGATGACTGGGTTTCTGAAAACCTGTACGAGAAAGTATATCAGAAGGCTGCGGATGCCGATGCGGATATGGTTTATTTTTTCCATGAGGCGGTAAAGGGACGGGTTCGGGTGCCCATGGATGACTTAAGCATACCGGAGAGCCACTGCATTTTATCGGATGCAGAGCTTAGAAAGCGTTTTTTGCATTCTCCGCTTGTGGACTACCGATGTACTACAAAACTGTACCGAAGGCAGCTTTTAGAGGATACGGGAGTTGGTTTTCCTCATCATTTGATTTATGAGGAGCCGGCATTTACATATCCTCTGATGTTTTATGTGGAGTGCTATGCCGTTGTGCCGGAAATTTTATACCATTATCGTATCAATCCGAATAGCACGATGAATACCAGCCACAGCTTTGAACGCTTGAAGAACCATCCCATGGTACAGCTTATGCTGTTCACGGAAATGGAGGAGCGGGGATTTATGGAGCTGTATGGCGAGGAGATTCGATATCACTTTTTGCACTCATATTTTTATGAGACATTACTGTTTGCGGCAAATCAGGACATTGAGCTTCCGGCGGATTTTTATGAAGAAATGCAGGATACTGTGATGGGCCTGGTTCCGGGGTGGAAAAGGAACGGTTATCTGGATTCTGATGGCGATGTGCTGTTGGCTAAGGTACTGGATATCGGCCTGGAGCGGCGGTATACGCAGGCAGAGTTAAACAGATTTTGTCTGCAGGTGAAGGCATGGAGCAAGGATAGTGATGATAAATAACTGCCGGACATAAGGAAACAATAGAACCTTAGATAAATTCAGAGGGGTCGAAAATATGAAAAAGGTATTAGTTGTTCAGGGACAATCAAGATATAGAGTGTTAAATGTTGCTGCAGACCGCATTGCAGAGGGAATTATGCAGAAGGGCTATGATGTGGAAATGATGATACGAAACGAGAGCATCTCATTTTCGGATTGCCAGAAAATGCTTGACGAGGATTATAATTTTATTTTTTCCTGCCAGGCAATTGCTTTTGATGCTGTTATGCAGGATAAAACCCCCTTTTTGAGCCGGCTCAATAAGCCCTATTTTGGCTGGCTGTTTGACGACCCGCTGTTCCATGACAGCAGGGTACAAAATGCAGTCTGCCCGGAGTCCTTTCTTTTTTTTATTGATAAATCTTTTCCTGAATATGCAAGGATGATGTATCCCGGTATTAAAAATGCGTATTATCTGCCCCATGGCGGGTTTAGGCAACAGGCTGTGATTGGAGATCATTTCGTTGCAGATTATAAAGATATAGATATTTTGTTCTCGGGTAATATTGCTGAAAAAAAGAATATTGATGATTATGCCAGCGTGTTAATGCCAATTGAGATGCTGCTCATAAAAGAAGGCTTGAAAATATTAGAAAAACATCCATGGTATAGTGTACGGCAAGCTTTAGAACTTGTATTACATGGGCTTGGGGAAGAGTTGACAGGGGAATTGCTTTTGGATCTTAGCAACGTAATACAGATTGTAGATTATGAAATCAGGTATCAATGTAAATATCAGATATTAGAAAGTCTGTTAAAAAATGGATTTGTTGTGCATGTGATTGGTGACGGCAGCTCGGAATTGACTTCACGATATCCTGGTCAAGTGGTTGTGCATGGGGGATTGGATATTGAGAGAGTGGTACAACTGATAGGAAGAAGCAGGATTGTCATCAATCCGTCTCCTACGCTTACTTCCGGTATTCATGAAAGGATTGCAACGGCGTGGTTGGCACATTCTGTGTGTTTTACGCCTTATAGTCCATTTTTAGAGAATGAGTTTGATTGTCAATTGGAGTTTATTGATTTGATGAATCTGGATGGGATGCTGAAGCGGATGCGGGAGATTTTGGATAATTTTACGGATTATATACCGCATTTAGAAAATAATTACCGGATTGCAAGTGAATCGCATACCTGGGAGCGGCGGGGAATGCAGCTTGCAGATTTCTACGAGCAGATTGTCTGCGGCGCTGGTCCGGGGCCGCTTTTGGTGAATGATACAAAATAAAGTAGAATGTTTTGGAGGGGCAGGGAATGACAGTTGAAAGCTTTACAGAAATCATAGGAGCAGATTTTTACACGGGAGTGCCGGATTCCCAGTTGAAGGCACTGTGTAATTATTTAATGGATACCTATGGGATAGATGAACATCATCATTTGATAGGAGCGAACGAGGGTAACTGCGTGGCGCTGGCGGCAGGCTATCATCTGGCTACGGGGAGGGTGCCCGTTGTTTATATGCAAAACAGCGGTGAGGGCAATATCGTCAATCCGGTGGCATCTCTCTTGCACGAAAAGGTCTATGGGATTCCTATGATTTTTGTTGTAGGCTGGCGCGGGGAGCCGGGTGTCCACGATGAGCCACAGCATATTTATCAGGGCGAGATTACCTTAAAGCTGCTGGAGGATATGGGTATCCGTTTTTTTGTTATCGAAAAAGATACCACACAGGATGAATTAAAAGATGTCGTGCGCGATTTTAAGGCGCTGCTTCTGGCAGGGAAGGATGTGGCGTTTGTAGTTCGCAAGGGCGCGCTTTCTTATGCCGGGAAAAAGGAGTATCGAAATGATAATATCATGAAAAGAGAAGAGATCATCCGGCATATTGTCAGTGTTACGGGAGATGACCCTGTAATTTGCACCACAGGCAAGGCAAGCCGGGAGCTCTTTGAAATCCGGGAGGAAACAGAGGGCAGCCGTCATCAATATGATTTCCTGACGGTGGGCTCCATGGGGCACAGCTCGTCTATTGCGCTTGGTATTGCCATCAACAAACCTGATAAAAAGATATGGTGCATAGACGGGGACGGGGCTGCGCTTATGCATATGGGAGCCATGGCAGTTATAGGAAGCGTGAAGCCTGCGAATTTTGTGCATGTGATTATTAATAATGAATCTCACGAGACGGTGGGGGGTATGCCCACAGTCGCCGGAAGTGTAGATTTTGTGGCAATGGCAAAGGCATGCGGGTATCCTCATGCCGTGCGGGTGGACAGCGCTGCTGCCCTAGAAGATGCCCTTGCTGCTGCAAAGGCGCGCCAGGCGTTATGTATGATAGAGGTAAAGGCAGCTATAGGAGCCAGGCAGGATTTAGGCCGGCCAACGACAACGGCATTGGAGAATAAACGCTGTTTTATGGATTATCTGAATAGAGAATAAAGAAAACATTGAATGCGAATTATGTGTTTTATTTAATTTAGGAATACATAAAATAAAAGGAAATGCAAGGTGGGAATGAAAATTCGGTGGGAATCTTTCAAGGCTGGCTCAAGATGCCTTCTTGTTGACCTTTTTGCCCGAGATATGGTACATTTGTTATAATTCTATGTTTTTTTAATATAATTGAGAAAAGGAGGAGCAGAGTATGAAGAGTAAGAAACGGCGCATATTGTGCAGTCTGTTGGCAGTCACTCTTGCTGCAGGCATGGCATGCCTCACAGCAGGTGATGTGTCAGCAAAGAATTTTAAGACATCAGGGTTCTTTTGGCAGGAGACAGGGACGGAGTCTGCCTTGCTGCAGCCTGTGGATAAAACCAAAGGTGTTACCTATATTACGACGCAGGGTGGTGCGGTTGAAGGAATCAACCTGAACGGTAATTCTGTTGTTATCAAATCTGATGATGCTCAGACGGCAGGGCAACAATACCTTCGGATTTGGATTGACACAAATAAAAATGGTGTCGTAGATGCCGGTGAGCCAGCGGTTAAGCTGCCGGAGATTATAAGTGGTACGATACAAGAAGGTACGCTTACGGAACATATTATAGGTAGTGTACCGATTTATGGAGTATATCGTGCCATTGCAACAGAGCCTGTACTGATTACAAATGAGATATGTGGTGACATGGGCGTAATTGATTTATATGGTGTATATGAAGGGGAATCCGGAGCAATTACCATCAATAATCGTGATGCCAAAATGGGCAAAGTGATTGCGGCATATAGCAGTATAGTGTCGGGGGATATTATACTGAGTAATACCGGAAGTGACGAAGACACCGATGATATCACGTTAAGAACACATCAGCTGTGTGCGGCACAGAATTCCACTGTGATAGGCAATGTTACAATGGAGCAGAGGAACATTCCGGGCGGCATGATAACGGCAGTAGAAGGTGGTATGGTAACCGGAAATGTCATTTTGACAGTTCAGTTTGGTGAGAATGAGGGATACCACATGAAATACCACTGTGATGAGGTATGTGCATCTAAGGATGCCGAGATTAAGGGCAGAGTGGCATTGTATCAGCAGGGAGGAAGTGTGTCGAGGGCGTATGCGGTAAAAGGTGGCTCGGTAGAGTGCGATGATTCCAATGGGCCGGCGGTTCTTGTGGAGCTGAAAAGTGGATGCTCAGGTGCCCGGTATTATCCGGAAGGTGTGGCAGGGGCAGTCTCCAATGCAAGGGTTACCGCTAAAGCGGCAACAGCAGTGCGTTTTTCTGCAAAAGACCATACATTGGAAGGGAATATTTATATTGTGGAGGCATCTGATGTAACTGCAACGGGATTGCAGGCAGAGGCAGTGGCGGCAGATGTTCTGGGAGCATCACAGATTACAAATGCTAAGTTTTGTGCAATCGTTTCTGATGAGAAGAAAGAGATAAAGGGAAATGTAAATGTTAACATTAATACAAATCAGGAAACAGAGTCCGAGACAAGTACAAATGAATATAATCTTGTGAAAGGAAAGGTAACAGTCAACGGAAATGTCACAGGCAATATGAAAAATATATATGCCCAGAACTTTTACGGCATTGCCGGAGAGGATGAATATGAATCTGAGACATATACGACAGTGAATGGGGACCTTGCCATTCATGTGGAAGCTAGTCAGATTGCCGGGCAAGGATATGGTGTCCAAAAGGCATTCATTGCGGGAAATTATGAGATGACAGGTGATGCCAAAACCATTATACGGTATGTTTGCCCCGCAGAGAGAGCTACAATAGGGAAGTCAGCATTGTTTGAATGGTATGGTTCTGAAAGCAGAATGGACCAAATGGTCCATTGCCGGGGATTTTCAGAATCTGCCGCCGGCATGGATTATACCATTGGAGGTGATTTGGAGGTCAGGATTCCGGCAGGTAATTTTATGGCGTTTGAAGTTTGTAGCTGGAGAAGTGTTATCAAAGGCGATGTAACGGCGGATATGCGTAATATGACAGGGAATATCAGGGGTATTAGTGGAGCAACTGTGATGGGGAACGTAAAGCTTACGCTGGAGAATGCACAGGTTGAGACACCGCTGGAGCGTAGTGATATATTTTATGGGATTTCTTCTTCCAATATAGGAGGTACCGTTGATATCTCGGTGACCGGCGGTTACTGGCAGTATCTGTATGGAGTATATAATGGTTATGACAATACAGAGCCCTGCAGGATAGAAGGAGACTGTACGGTGTCATTTGCCAAGACAGCAGGGATTGACTACTATGTTTGCGGAACATATGATGGAGCATATGGAGGCGATGTTGCTGTTGCGATTCGTGGGCATAACGTGCTTCAGGCCGGTGGTACCAATCACGGGATATATGGTATCTATAAAGGAACATATGAGGGAACAGTGGATGTCACCATGGATCAGATAGAAGTCGGCGACTCTATAGATACCGAAGTACATGGAACATGGGGGACGCTGTCGGTAGCGAAGGATTTGACGGTAACTATGACTGATATTCACAACATGCAGATATGTGGTGTATTAGGCGGCGGCGAGGTTGGCGGCAACATCACTATCAACGCAGCAAACATAGATACACAAGGGTCATTTTGGTGTGTGGATTATTCTTATCCGGTTTCATGTGCCGGAAATGTGGAGTGCAACATAGATGCCGTAACTGCTGGGATGGAATGGCGTGGAATTGATATGTCAACCAGATGCGGCGGAAAAATTGTGATGGAAATAAATGAGTGTACTTCGGGCTCAATGGCACGCATTTTATCGGCTCCCGGAATACAGCCGGCAAAGAGCATAGATATCACGCTGAACGATTGTGAGTTTGAACGGATGGACATGATGGGTTTTTATGTTGCAGAGGACAGCAGCATCCGGATTAATGGCGGTACTTATAATAGCACCGGTGAAATGATATCTGTCCGGGGAGAGAATGGCGCAAAGGTCAGCCTATATCTGCATGATACATTGGTGAAACCGTATTTTGAAGGGACGGCATTTTGTATAAGCCCATATGTGAACGGTGATGTTGTTTTGGAAATAACGGTGGACGATACCTGTACCATTCCGGAAAGCTATGATGTGGCAATAAATAAATATTCATCATATGATTCGGATAGTGTGGTCGCAGTGAACATTGGAGACAGATGTTATATTTGGGGAAATTATCCGGTAACAGCACAAATGCTGCAGGGAAAAGCGCAGGTACATCTTGAAGATTATTCGTTGGAGCTTCCGGAATTTACAGCCGGAGAGATATTTATGCAAAAATGTAATCTGATTGTACCGAAGGGTGTGACAGTAACGGCAAAGGACAAATATGCGTTTACGGATACTGTAACGCTGTTAGAGGGCACATTGCAGGGGACTAGCGATCTCAAGAGACCTGAAACAGGTATATCATTTTACAT